>JBMTWK010000115.1:0-8259 GCA_049452395.1 Prochlorothrix sp.
TGGTTCCCATGCTCTGCGTGGGAACCCCTACGGGGCGCTCCAGCGCCCTTTGTTGCATGGTATGGCGTGAAAGTATCTATCCTGGTTCCCATGCTCTGCGTGGGAACCCCTATTGGGCGCGACCGCGCCCTTTGTTGCCTTGAGTTCCAGAGTGTCCAACCAACTCAGATTCCTGGACGGGACGCAGAGCGTCCAGGATGCATTCCCACGCCGGAGCATGGGAACGAGGGTAAAACAACTTAGGTGTGGGTGACTAGCCCTCAACAGGATGGCGATGAGTACGATCGAACTACCCTTAGAGCAAATTATTGAGTTTTGTCACCAGTGGCAGGTGATAGAGTTCTGCCTGTTTGGCTCGGTGCTACGGGATGATTTTCGCCCTGACAGCGATATTGATGTCATGGTTGAGTTTGATGAGAACGCACGTCCTACATTCAGCACCCTCGATCAAATGGAAGCAGAGCTACGGGTCATTTTCGATCGAGATGTTGACTTGATTACCCGCCAGGGTATTGAAGCAAGCCGCAACTATTTACGTCGTCATGAAATTCTGTCTTCTGCCCAGGTAATTTATGCAACGGGATCTGCAATTTCTGCTTGATATGCTTCAATCCGCAGAGTTAGTCTTGACCTACACGGCTCAGTGTTCAAAAACTGAGTTTATGGGCAATGTACAGCTTCAAGACTCTGTTATTCGACGACTGCTGGTGATCGCTGAAGCTGCAAGGCGAGTTTCAGAGGATACAAGACAAGCACTGCCAAATATCTCTTGGCACGAAATTAATGGAATGCGCAATCGCCTAGTGCATGAGTATGATGCGATCAACCTCAAGATTGTGTGGGATGTCATCCAAGAAGAAATACCCGTTCTGATTCATGAACTGAAGTTGCGGATTCCTTCAGCACCATGAGACACCCTGGTTCCCATGCTCTGCGTGGGAACCCCTATTGGGCGCGACCGCGCCCTTTGTTGCCTTGAGTTCCAGAGTGTCCAACCAACTCAGATTCCTGGACGGGACGCAGAGCGTCCAGGATGCATTCCCACGCCGGAGCATGGGAACGAGGGTTAAATGCTGTCTTCTGCCCAAGTTGTCTATGGAGCGGGAGCAGCACGGGTGGATCCCGGCCTCGATCTCAATCTGTGCAAATTGGGCTTTTAATATCCGGAGATCCGTAATAATGTTCAAGGTAGGCTAGGGTCAGGATTCTTTTCCTAGAACTGGCCCATAGACTGCCCATCCCTCGACGCTGATTAAGGAGGCTCTATGGACGCTGCGGCACTGTGGCAACGGTATCAGGACTGGTTATACTACCACCCAGAATTGGGGCTGTACTTAGATGTCAGTCGCATGGGCTTTGATGATGCCTTTGTCGATCGCCTCACCCCAAAGCTCCACCAAGCCTTCCAAAGCATGGCAGATCTGGAAGCCGGAGCGATCGCCAACCCCGACGAAAACCGCATGGTGGGCCACTACTGGCTGCGCAACTCCGACCTAGCCCCCACCCCAGCGCTCAAAAAAGACATTGACGACACCCTAGCCCAAATTCACGACTTTACCCACAAAGTCCACAGCGGTGCCATCCGCCCCCCCTCGGCTTCTCGCTTTACGGATATTCTCTCCATCGGCATTGGTGGCTCGGCCCTTGGTCCTCAGTTTGTCGCCGAAGCCCTGACCCCCGCCGATGCCCCCCTCAAGATTTCCTTTATTGACAATAGCGACCCCGCCGGGATCGATCGGGTGCTGCAACAACTGGGCGATCGCCTCAGCACGACCTTAGTTCTGGTCATCTCTAAGTCCGGCGGCACCCCCGAAACCCGCAACGGTATGGTGGAGGTCCAAGCCGCCTTTGCCCAACAGGGGCTGAAATTTGCTAGCCAAGCCGTCGCCATCACCGGAGAAGACAGTAAGCTCGATAATTTAGCTAAAAATGAGGGCTGGATTACCACCTTCCCTATGCATGACTGGGTGGGGGGGCGCACCTCCCAACTGTCGGCGGTGGGCCTCGTTTCGGCGGCCTTGCTGGGGATTGATATCCAGGCGATGCTGACCGGGGCCAAGCTGATGGACGATGCCACCCGCATCCCTAACCTCAAGCAAAATCCAGCGGCATTGCTCGCCCTAAGCTGGTACTACGCCGGAAACGGCAAGGGCGAGAAGGATATGGTGGTTTTGCCCTATAAAGACAGTTTGCTGCTGTTTAGCCGCTATCTCCAGCAATTGGTGATGGAATCCCTGGGTAAGGAGCAGGATTTGGACGGCAAGACGGTGTACCAGGGCATTGCCGTCTACGGTAACAAGGGATCCACAGACCAGCACGCCTATGTGCAGCAGTTGCGGGAAGGGGTGCCCAATTTCTTTGCAACGCTGATTGAGGTGCTGGAAGATCGCGAGGGGCCGTCGATCGATATCGAAAATGGCGCAACCTGCGGCGATTTCCTCTCTGGTTTCCTCCAGGGCACCCGTGCCGCCCTCTACGACAACCACCGCGACAGCATTACCTTAACGATTCCGGCGGTGACTCCGGCCTTAGTGGGGGCGTTGATTGCCCTCTACGATCGGGCGGTGGGCCTCTATGCTTCTTTGGTTAATATCAATGCCTATCACCAGCCCGGAGTGGAAGCGGGCAAAAAAGCGGCAGCTTCGGTGTTAGATCTCCAAACCAAGGCCGTTGCAGCGGTTCAGGCAACGGGGCAAGCCCTTTCCCTAGCGGAGTTGGCCGCAAAAATCCAGGCGACCGATCAGGTGGAGACCCTCTACAAGATTCTGCGCCATTTGGATGCCAATGGCCGATCGATCCAACTCATCGGCAACCCCGCCCAACCAGCCCGTTTGATGGTGCAAGCGCGGTAGATCTCGCCGATCGTCCCCACCGAGGCTAGGTCAGCGCTCCCAACCGGGGCCACCCTGGAGCTATGGCCCCCCGATCGGCCCTTGCTGGGTTGGGGCCATGGTCCCCTATGCCTGCTCTGCTGACTGTTCTGCCTAGACACCACTTTAGGGGCTGGCATAGCGATCGATCTGGCCCCTGGAATTCCAGGATATACCCAACGTAATTGACTGGGACTTTGTTGGGAGCCTACCCTATGTTTGGATTCTTTCGCCGCCTCACTCGCCGTTTTGTCCGAAAATCGACCCGAATTGCCCAAAAGACTCTAAATCGGGTCAGTTTAGTTATTATGATTCTCGTTGACCTCTTTGTCCTCTTTCAGGTCTTTGGAGGCTTGGTCAGTGTTGGCAGCTTTCCCCTCAGTCCTTCGGAGACCTATCCCTGTTACGGAGCCTACCAGAGCTACCACACCCCCAGCGACGATCGGTCCGCCGTCGATCGCCAAGTGGACACCATCCGCAACTTCCTCACCCAACCCATCTACCCTGGCAGTTCCCCGACTTTCTATACCCCAGAGCGTCGCCTCGGTGAAGTCAGCAGCCTCTGTACTGAATACGACACCCTCCTCAAGGGGCTGGATAATCCAGAGAATCGGGCCTTGCACGATCGAATTATTGGCCTAGACAACAATATTGCCATTAAAGAGCGCGAAATTAGCCAACTGCGGGAAGAATACGACTCCACGCTGCTGGAAGAAATTGCGGGCCAAACCCCGGAAGCTTCGATTACGGCTTCAACGGCAGCGGGAACCAAAGCCCGCATTGAAACCGCTGAGGGCGAGATCGATCGCTGGAAAACCGAAATCACCGCCGCCAAAACCGAACTCCTCGCAACCCCCAGTTCCCAAGCCTATCTGAAGCTGTTGGACGATGCTGGCCGCTATGAAACCCTGAAGCAGAGCTATGAAAAGGCGGAGTTTTGGCACCCCAATCTCCAGTTTTTGCTACAACTTATCTTTTTAGCGCCGTTAATTCTGGTCACCTACCGTTGGCACAGTCAGGCTGTGCTGAAAGACTGGGGCTTGCAGTCACTGCTGAGCTGGCACCTGTTGCTGATCTTCTGCATTCCCCTAGTGTTGCGGCTGTTTGAGTTTTTGCAATTTAGCAATCTTGTTCAGGTGCTGGCTGACGTGCTTATCGCCCTGGTGGGTGGCCTGTACTTTATTGCTAGCTATCTGTTTATTATTTTGGTGCCCTTGGTCGGTTTTGGCTTAATTAAGTTTCTCCAGCACTTTATCTTCAATCCCCGCGTTCAAGCGAAAAAACGCATCCAAAGCCATCGCTGCATTCAGTGCAACGCCCAACTTCACTCGGATGATCCCTTCTGTCCCCACTGCGGCTTTAACCAGTTCCAAGACTGTCCCCACTGCCACAGCCAAACCTACCAATACTCTCCCTTCTGCCGCGTCTGTGGCACAGAACTGCCGGTTCCCAACTCTCAGTAGGGCGGTGTGCGACTTTCCTCAAGCCCCTCGCTCACCCTGGGAGAGGGGCTGGGGTTGAGGGTTAGGGGGGATTTTCTTCGGTTTATCAATATCCCCTAAGTTTTGCGGGGTGTGGGCAACTAGGACAAAATTTTGAATTTTTCGAGGTGCCCCTTCGGATCGCAGTAGGATTCAGAAGACCTTGCTTGCAAAACTGGAGTGCAACCCCCATGGCCCCTTGTTTTCACCTTGCCTTTCCGGTGTCAGATATTACCCAAACCAAAGCCTTTTACGGTGAGGGCTTGGGCTGCGAAATTGGGCGAGAAAGCCCCAGTTCCTTGATTTTGAGCCTGTACGGTCACCAGATTGTTGCCCACGTCAGCCGCGACCCCCTAGAACCCCAGGGCAGCATTTACCCCCGCCACTTTGGCTTAATCTTCGATCGCGAAGAAGACTGGCAAACCCTGGCCGATCGGGCTAGAACCTACAACCTCAAGTTTTACCAAGAACCCCGCACCCGCTTCCCTGAAACCGTCCTAGAGCATCGCACCTTCTTTTTAGAAGATCCCTTCCATAATTTGCTGGAATTTAAGTTTTACTGCCACCCAGAGGCCGTTTTTGGGGCAACGGAAGAAACCCAAGTCGGCGATGCCAGCGCCTAGGCCCAAACCAGCCCGTAGGAACGTGGTTTTCACGCCCAAAGCAAAGCAGAATTTTCGCTCAGGCAGTCTCGATCGGCGCTGCTAAGTCCGGTCGATTAAAACGGTTGCAGGCGGGGGCGGTGGCCATGGAAGCGGTAAGTGCGGTAGTCCGCGAGAATGCGATCGTGGTCGAAACAGAGGGGCTGGGGCAGGGCATGGAGGTCAAAAACCTGCACCTTTTTCGCATCATCCCCCGCTTGGGGCGTGCCTGTGGCGGCGGCGATAAAGACCAAACTCACCGTATGCTGGCGAGGATCGCGATCGGGGGCCGAATAGACCTGAAACTGCTCAATTAGCGTGACCGTTAGGCCAATTTCTTCCTGGGCTTCCCGAATTGCGGCCCGTTCTAGGGCCTCTCCCTCATCCACAAAACCTCCGGGCAAGGCCCAACCATAGGGCGGATTGAGGCGCTCAATCAGAATAATGGGCCGTTGGGGCCGATCGACTAACTCAATAATCAGATCAACGGTGGGGGTGGGATTACGATAGGTCACAGGGAACACCAGATTCTACGAGAGTTATGTCAAAATGTCTCAGGCCGTGGCTCCGCTGGCAAGCGGTCGGCAGTCCCAGATTTTAGTTCCCCCCTGAATTTATGTCTTTCCCCAGAACCAGTGGCATCCTCCTACATCCCACATCCCTGCCCGGTCGCTTTGGCATCGGTGACTTAGGCCCAGAAGCTTACCGCTTCATTGACTTTCTGGAGACCAGTCACCAGAAACTTTGGCAAGTTTTACCCCTGGGGGCACCGGGTTTTGGTAACTCGCCCTACCTGGCCTACTCCGCCATGGCCGGGAACCCGATGCTGATCAGCCCCGATCGTCTCCTGGCCCAAGGACTACTGGACCCCACGGACCTGGACAATCTGCCGGACTTGCCCCACGATCAAGCCGCCTTCGACGAAGCCACGGCCCTTAAATGGCCCCTTTTCCGCAAAGCCTTTACCCAATTTCAGAGTCAGGCAACCGCCGAGCAAAAAGCCGCCTTTGAGCAGTTCTGTCAACAGAAAGCGGGCTGGCTGGATGACTACGCCCTCTTTATGGCGATTAAGGAAGCCCACAACGGTTCCGGCTGGACGGCCTGGGAAACGGGACTGGCTAAGCGGGATCCCGCAGTGTTGGGCCAGTGGCAAGAGCGGCTTGAGGAGGCGGTGCTGTTCCAGAAATACTTGCAGTACGAATTCTTTAGCCAGTGGTCAGCCCTGCGCACCTACGCCAACGATCGGGGGGTGCAAATTATTGGCGATATTCCCATTTATGTCGCCCACGATAGCGTTGATGTTTGGGCGCATCCTGAAAACTTCTGCTTAAACCCCGAAACGGGCTATGCGGCCCTCATGGCGGGGGTTCCGCCGGACTACTTCAGCGCAACGGGCCAACTCTGGGGCAACCCGGTCTATAACTGGGATTATCTCCAGCAGCATGGCTTTGCCTGGTGGGTGCAGCGCTTTGAGTGTTTGCTGGAATATGTCGATATTATCCGCATTGATCACTTCCGGGGCCTGCAAGCCTACTGGGTGGTGCCGGAGGGCGAAACCACGGCCATGAATGGTTGGTGGGTGGAAGCGCCCGGTTATGCCTTTTTTAACCGGATTCGGGAGCATTTCGGCAAGTTACCGATCATTGCGGAGGACTTGGGCATTATTACGCCGGAGGTGGATGCCCTGCGGGATACCTTTGACTTTCCGGGGATGAAAATCCTGCAATTTGCCTTTGATTCTGGCAATGCTAACCCCTATTTGCCCTTTAACTTTGCCCATGCCAACTGTGTGGTCTATACCGGCACCCACGACAACGATACAACGGCGGGCTGGTTCAGTGAACGATCGCTCCAGCAACAGTGGCAGGTGGGGCAATACCTGGGTCACCGCAGTTTCCACGGCATCCACTGGGATTTGATTACCTTGGCCCTGGGCAGTGTGGCGAATCAGGCGATTACGCCGCTTCAGGATGTTTTGGGCCTAGGGACGGAAGCCCGGATGAATTTCCCCAGCCGTGCGGCGGGTAATTGGGGCTGGCGCTATCGATCGGAGCATTTAACCGATGACTTGGGCGATCGCCTCGGCCAACTGACCAAAGCCTTCGGTCGCGCCTAGAAGACCCCTCACCCCCAGCCCCTCTCCCAACAGGGGCGAGGGGAGCAAGAGGGTGTATTGGAGGCTGGGCTAGAGTGTTTTTGAGATACCCGATCGTGTGCAGGAAACCACTATGACAACCACAGGTCAGCCAAACTACAGCACCTTTGCCCCGGTTTATCAAACACCGGGCTACCATGCCCAGGATGCCTATGCCTTGGGCCTCGCCAGTGCCCTCGCCTATGAGTCTGCCGAAACCATTAAAGCCACGCTCCAGACCTGGGGCTTCCCGACGACCTACTGTTTCAGCAAAGCACGGGGCAAAACGATCGACACCCAAGGCTTTGTCGGCATTGGGGACACCGTGATTCTGGTCGCCTTCCGGGGGTCCGATTCTAAGGCCGACTGGCTCACCAACCTCCAAGCCAAAACCGATCCGGGCGGATTCCAGTCCTCGGAGGTGCACAGCGGCTTCCGAGATGCCCTGTTCCCCGTTTTGCTGGAACTTGGCGCACTTTTGGGCCAAAGTCACCACCAGGGCCAGGAAAAGTCCATCTGGATTACGGGCCATAGTTTGGGGGGAGCCTTGGCGACGTTGTTTATGGCTTTGCTGACCGTGGCCGATGGGGACTGCGCCGATTTAGTGGACTTTAAATTTGGGGGCTTGTACACCTTTGGTGCGCCTCGCGTGGGCGATCGTAAGTTTGCCGCTGCCCTAGAAGCCTGTCCCCGTTTGCAGAATCGCCTCTTTCGGGTCATGAACTTTGGCGACCCGGTGCCCCAGTTGCCCCGCACCTATATGGGCTTTAAGCATGGGGGCCAAGCCATTACGATCGATGCAACAGGCCAAGTCCGGGAGCAGATGCCCCCGCCCCAGTCGCGGATGAGTGCCTTTGGGCAATGGATCAGCTATGTCGCTCAGCCGAGTTTTCAATCCGTGGAGAGCCATCTCATGTCGGGCAAAAATGGCTATCTCCAAGCCCTCCACCGCGCCACCCTGTAAAAACAGAGGTTTTTTGGAGCCAGCCACAAACCGGATCTAAACAACAGAAAAACAACCGTAGGGGCAGGTTTTCGGTCCAATCTTGGCCACTCACCCCAAACTAAACTAAACCTGCCCTCTTACTAAACTAATTTGGGTCTCCCTGAACAATGGGCGAGGAGTACAGCGG
>JBMTWK010000116.1:0-8219 GCA_049452395.1 Prochlorothrix sp.
TCATCCAGGGTCTTCATCCAGGGTCTTCATCCATAAGAGGCCGACCCGACCAGCGGCGCAAAGGCACACAGTCAATTTGCAGTTGATCGAGGGCACGGGCCACCACAAAATCCACCAGATCCTCGATCGTTTGGGGCTGGTGATACCAGGCCGGAATTGCCGGGACAATTCTAGCCCCCGCTTCCGCCAGGGCGGTCAAATTCCGCAAATGGATGAGACTCAAGGGCGTTTCCCGTGGGACTAACACCAGGGGTCTTCCCTCTTTCAGTTGCACATCTGCGGCCCGCTCCAGCAGGTCAGAACTCAAGCCCATGGCCAGCTTGCCCACCGTGCTCATGCTACAGGGCATCACAACCATTCCCTGCGCCCGGAAGGATCCGCTGGCAATACTCGCCCCCACATTGCCCCAAGCATGACAGGTCAGTTGTCCATCCTGGGGGACAGCGGCTTGTTGTCGCCAAAATTGGGCCTGTTGCTGTGGCTCTAGGGGCATCCGAATGCCGGTTTCTGCCTGCCAAACCTGGGCTGTTGCCTTGGAGGCCACCACATGGACATTGTACTGGGCGGCCAGCAAAAATTTGAGGGCACGCACGGCATAGATTAGGCCCGAAGCACCGGTAACGCCCAAAATCAGGGGCAGGGAAGAGGGGGGTGGGTTAGACATGATCGGTTAGGGAGGATCGGTTAGACGGGATCCGTGGGACGGAAAATGGGCTGGCCTGCAACAGAACCAAGGGTTAAGGCACAAGAACCGTTTGGAAGAACCTGGGTAGGGGTCGTGCCCCTGTGGCTCCCCGCTTCGGTCCAAAACCAGGGCAACCACGGGGGGGTTTGCCCCGACCCAGTCGGTTAAATCGCTAAAGTGGGATGCTTCCAACAGAGCCGTAGGGTCAGGCCAGACAACCGCTAGTCCCGATCGGGATCCCCAGACTCCGTTTCGGTCCATTCCCCCGGTGACCCCGTAAGGGTATGGAGGGATTGCCGTTGGGAGCGGCGGGACTGTCGTCGATATTTCTTTTGGGCTAGCCGAGGCTCATAGTTGACCTGGCCCGATCGCTGCACCTTGCGCTTCACCACCGCCTCCGGATCCCGCGACTGCTCCAAAGCTTGGTGTTGGATCTGGACCTCTTGGAGCAGCAGGTGATAGTAGGGATAGCGCTCCCAGTCTCCCCGCACTGCACAGCCCGGTTCATCGGTGTGGAGGCAGTTGCTAAACTGACAGACTTGCTGCTGGAGACGTTGGCGAATTTCGGGGAAGTACTGACCCAGGGTGAGGGGGTCACAGACTAGCTCCGGTTGATTAAACCCCGGACTGTCGGCCAGCAAGCCCCCCTGGGCTAGCTCAAATAACTCCACATGGCGCGTGGTGTGGCGACCCCGCCCCAGTTTGCCGGACACGGCCCCAACCCGTAGCTCTGCCTCAGGAATGAGGGCGTTAATCAAACTGGACTTGCCCACGCCGGACGGACCGGCCACGATCGTCACCCGGTTTTGCAACCCAAGGGCCAAGGGAGCCAAGCTTGGGGGGGCGTACAAACTAAACAGGTGGGGCACATAGCCCCATTGCCGTAGGCGCTGTTCCCAGTCCAGGCGCTGCTGAGGCTCCAGCAAATCCTGCTTGCTCAGGGCTAGGGTTACGGGTAGCCCGGTGGATTCTGCTTTGACCAGAAAGCGGGTCAGTTGGTGGGGGTCTAGGGTGGGTTCAGCGAGGGCAAAGACCAGCAGCAAGTGATCGGCGTTGGCCATGGGAGGCCGATCGATCATGGTTGTGCGGGGCAAAACAGCGGCGATCGCCCCCCGTTGCCCCTGCCAATCGGCTTCTTCCACCTGGACCCGATCGCCCACCATCACCCGCTGGCCCAACTTCTTCAGGCGCGATCGACGGGTACATAACAGCGTAGGCGGGAGGCTTGAGGGGACCGGGGGAACCCGATCGAGGCGGACTCGATAATAGTTCGCCTGCACTGCAACCACAGTTCCCAGCAGGGAACAGTCTGCTTGGGGGCAATCGGCAGCTTCCCTCAAGGCTCCTGACGCACTTTCAGTGCAAAGAACCCCGATCGCTCCTCCAGTGCCTCGATAATATAGCCCTCCATGGCCAAGCTATCGGGGACTTGCTCGATCGGTTCCCCCCCATCCAGCCACACCTCCAGCACCGTACCCGGCACCAACTGCTGAAGCTTGAGCTTGGTGCGGATAAAGTTAATGGGGCAGGGCGTACCCCGCAAATCTAACGCCTCAGGGGTAGAAAGCTCAGGGTTGGCGACACTCTGGGCCGGTGTGTCCTCGCGATCGAGTCCAGATCCGTGCATGACCATCCTCATGGAAAGAGCTTGCCAAACAGTCCTTCCTTACTGCCCCCCTTGCCGAGGCGATCGCCCCGGACCTCCGCTAGCTTGGCCAGCAGTTCCCGTTCCTGGGTCGAAAGGCGGGTGGGAATTTCCACCTGGACCGTCAGCAAATGATCCCCCCGGCTCACCGGGTTCCCCAACCGAGGCACCCCTCGTCCTTCCAGGGTCAGCACCGTACTGGGCTGCGTCCCCGCCGGAATGGCCAACTCCTGGGGACCATCGACGGTTTTGACCTCAATTTGACAGCCTAGGATGGCTTGGAGATAGCTAATCTTGATATCCGAGAGAATATTGATGCCGTCCCGCTCAAACTCGGCATCTTCATTGACAAAGAGATAGACATAGAGATCGCCCGAAGGGCCACCGCGCTGCCCCGCATCCCCTTCACCGGAGACCCGCAGCCGAGTTCCGCTGTCTACCCCCGCCGGAATCGTAATTTTGAGCTTTTTCTTGACCTGCTTTTGCCCAGAGCCGCCGCAGTCATCGCACTTATCCTCAATGACTTGCCCTTGGCCGCCGCAGGTCGGGCAAACAGAGACCTGGGTAAAGCTGCCGAAGGGAGTCCGGGTTGCACGGCGCACCTGTCCGGAGCCACCACAGGTTCCACAGGTTTGGGGCCGGGTTCCCGGCTTGGCTCCGCTCCCTTCACAGGTTCCACAGGTTTCCATGTGGTTGATGCGGATTTCCTTTTCTCCCCCAAAGATGGCTTCGCGGAAGTCTAGCTTGAGGTCCAGTCGCAGGTCATCACCGCGCACGGGTCCACGCCGTCGGGGCTGGTTGCCCATGCCCCCGCCCCCCGCGAAGCCGCTAAAGAAGCTTTCAAAAATATCGGCAAACCCGCCCATGTCGCCAAAATCTTGGAAACCGGCAGCCCCCGCAGCAGCTCCAGAAATTCCCGCCTCGCCAAAGCGATCGTACCGGGCACGGGTTTCTGGCTCTGACAAGACCTCATAGGCACGGTTGACCTCTTTAAAGAGATCTTCAGCCCCTGGATCTTTGTTCACATCCGGGTGGTACTTGCGGGCCAAGCGGCGGTAAGCACGTTTAATTTCTTCTTTATCAGCGTTCTTGCCAACGCCGAGAACTTCGTAGTAATCGCGGGTCATAACGATATTTACCAGAATCCGCTTCTACTCCTTGGAGGTGCAAAGCGCTAGCTATAGGTTTACTCTAACGAAAGCTTGCCCATCATTCAATCACGGATTTTCCCGAAGGGTAATCTCGGATTTCACGATCGGCAGGATCGGCAAACTCCCCTTCGGCCCTACCCTGATGGGTCAACGGCTAGGGGAGCAGGGCAGGACGCGCCTAGGTTATGCCGGAATGAGCCGTTTGGGGGGAGACTCGGTGACCCTTCGGGGATCCGCACTCAATGGCTCTGCTAGCGCTTGGCCTGCTCCTCCACCCCTCCGACTCCAGCGCCCTCTACTCAATGGCTTCATAGTCTGCCGTAATCGTGGCATCATCAATGGCCATATTTTCAGCGCCGGTATCCACCTGAATGGTGCCATCGGGATCGTACCCCATCTGGATGCCGCTGGCAGCGGTGGGGCGGGGGGCGGAGGGAGCAGCGGTTTCCGTGGCGGCTGTGCCGGACTGACCGTACAGGGTCGCACTGAGGCTAAAGAGGGTTTCTTGGAAGGTGGTGAGTACGGCTTCAACGGCCTCACAACTGACATCCGGATCCGACAAGAGCGCTTGCAGTTCGGCGCGGTGGGCATCCACGCTGGCCTTCAGGTCCGCATCCCAGAGCGCCGCATGATCCTTTGAGGTGGCATCGTAGCTCTGCATCAAGGTTTCGGCTTGGTTGCGCAGTTCGGCCATCTTGATCTGCTGCTGGTCTTCCTCGGCGTAGAGGCTGGCTTCCTGGCGCATCCGCTCCACTTCCGAGGGACTCAAGCCCCCCGTGTTGGAAATTTGGATGCTTTGCGCCCGTCCGGTTCCTTTATCCAAGGCCGACACATTCAAGATACCGTTGGCATCAATATCAAAGGAGACTTCAATTTGAGGCACGCCCCGGGGCGCAGGGGGAATTCCCGTAAGCTGAAACTTCCCTAGGCTCTTGTTGTCCTTGACCATGGCCCGTTCTCCCTGGAGCACATGGATTTCCACGGAAACCTGGCCATCGGTTGCGGTGGAGAAGGTTTGGGACTTGCTGGTTGGGGTTGTGGTGTTGCGTTCAATGACCTTGGTGAAGACCCCCCCCAGGGTTTCGATGCCAAAGGACAGGGGCACTACGTCCAGCAACAACAGGTCTTTGACTTCGCCGCCCATGACCCCGGCCTGGATTGCCGCACCGAGGGCAACGGCTTCGTCGGGGTTGACCGATCGATCGGGGGTGCGCCCCCCAAAAAAGTGGGTAATGGAGGACTGGACAGCGGGGATACGGGTGGAACCGCCGACGAGCAGAATGCGATCGATCTGATCCGCCTTCATGCCCGCATCCTGGAGCGCCTGCTTAACCGGCTCCAAGGTGCCCTTAATCAACTGCTGGGCCAATTCCTCAAACAGCGATCGGCTCAGTTCCATTTCCAAATGTTTGGGGCCAGTCGCATCGGCAGTAATAAAGGGCAAATTAATCAAGGTACTTTTGGTACCCGACAGCTCAATTTTGGCCTTCTCTGCCGCCTCGCGTAGGCGCTGAAGCGCCATCTTATCCTGGGATAGATCAATGTTCTCCTGGGCTTGGAAAGAGTCCAACATCCAGCGCACAATGACGTTATCAAAGTCGTCCCCGCCCAGGTGGTTATTCCCGGAGGTCGATCGCACCTCAAAGATGCCATCCCCCAATTGCAGAATTGACACATCAAAGGTGCCCCCACCCAGGTCAAAGACCAAAATACAGTGGTCCTCGCCTTGCTTATCCAAACCGTAGGACAAGGCCGCTGCGGTGGGTTCGTTAATAATGCGGAGCACCTCTAGACCGGCGATCGTCCCCGCATCCTTGGTGGCTTGCCGCTGGGCATCGGTAAAATAGGCCGGAACCGTAATCACCGCCTGGGTCACAGCCTCCCCCAAAAATGCCTCCGCATCCTGCTTGAGCTTCTGGAGAACCATGGCCGAAATTTCCTGGGGCGTAAAACTCTTGCCCCGAATTGAAACATCCACCGTGGCATCGCGCCCTTGGCAACAGGTGTAGGGAACCCGCGATCTTTCCTCCTCTGTATCCTCCCACCGTCGCCCGATAAAACGCTTAATACTGAAAATTGTGTTTTCCGCGTTGGTAACGGCTTGACGCTTCGCCAATTGGCCGACAAGACGATCGCCTGACTTGCCAAATCCCACCATACTTGGGGTGGTTCGACCGCCCTCAGCATTTGGGATCACAATGGGCTTGCCGCCTTCGAGTACAGCAACACAGCTATTTGTTGTTCCAAGGTCAATACCGATGACTTTTCCCATGAGCAGCAATCAAATGAGCGGCGGTCTAAAACGGGTTGCAATCAAAACCTAAGGTCAGACTTCGGCTTTCAGCAAGAATCTTAAGCCTCAGTGAGCAAATTACCAAGCTAGGCTCCGTAGGACAAGGGAGGCTGCCGTAAAGTGCTGCTTCCCCTTAGCTTAACTTGAGTAATTGGACAACCAGCAGACTAGAGGGAATTTCCCCTGTAGTTTTGACCTATAAACCCCTGCACTGAACTTTAGAGGGTTTTTCCAGGGATGGCAAGGGAACGAGAAGGGACAGTCTCTCTATCGCTGAGGGAGTGCATCGCTGAGGGAGTGCATCGTTGAGGGAGTGCAGTCCCCAGGTTTGTCTGGCTCTCGCCTGACTGGATTGGCTCCACCAGGACTAGGGGTCCATCCCAACTTTAGCGATTTAGCCAAGCTGGGTAGGGGCAAACCCCCCGTGGTTGACCTGGTTGTGGACCGAAGCGGGGAGCCATAGGGGCACGACCCCTACCCAGGTTCTTCCGCAGTGGGATGCTCCCAGGACTAGCCCCTATGTTGGCTCCCTCTGTCAGGAAGGGGATCCCCCCGGTTATGTCCTCTCTCTACATCCTCCATCACCTACGTCCTCCATCACCCCTGATCCTGTCAATTTCCCAAACCAATCCGAGGGCTAAAGATTAACTCAAGCTAAACCAGCACTCAGGCTAGACCAGCGCAGCCTGCCCCTTGGTGTCGAGTTGGGGGATTGGCTAGGGAAAGTCTAGGTTGGGTTGTACTGACTTGGCCCCGATCGGCGCTGAACCCCGTGCTGAACTGCTTAAAGTTAAGGGGACTAGGTGACATCGGGAACCGGCTGGGTCTAAGGGCAATAACTCAGGTCAGGGCATTCTTCCCAAGGGTGTCTCCCAAGGGTGTTCTCTTACAAACAACGCTGTTTTGGATGTATCCCACGTTTGCCTATGGACAGCCGGTCCGGCTATCCCACAACAACCTCTTGGGTGGGAGGAGCCTCACTAGCCCGTCCAAAGTGGGATGGACTCGCTGTTTTACCCTTCCCCATCCGCAGCCTCTGGCTCCGGGGGAGCTGCCACCTTGACCATGGCATGGCGCAAAACTCGTTCTCCCAACATATAGCCGCGCTGGAGTTCTAGCATCACCGTGCCTTCTTCATACTCCGCCGTTGCTTCTCGCAACATGGCATCATGCAACATCGGGTCAAAGGGCTTGCCCTCAGCCCGCATGGGCGAGACCCCTACCCGCTTGAGGCTCTCCACAAACTGCTTGTATAGCCCTTGATAACTTTTGTGAACCTGTATCCCTTCTTCCGTTTGGGGCTTCAAATGGTCCTTAGCCCGCTCAAAGTTGTCGAGCACGGGCAACACCTCCACCAAGGTATTGCATTTAATCTGCTCTTGTAGGTCTTCCTTCTCTTTTTGGGTTCTCTTGCGGAAATTCTCAAAATCCGCCGCAATCCGCACATATTGCTCGTTGCGCTGCTCTAGCTGTAGTTCTAGGGACTTAATCTTTTCGAGCAGCCGTTGGTTCTCTGCGATCGCCGCTGCTAGGGCCTCGCTATCTTCATTGCTTGCTTCTAGCTCCAGATCCCCAAAACTGGCAGCGGGAGATGCTTCCACTTCCTCCCCGCTCCCCGCTTCGATCGTAGGCTCTTGGGGTTGCTCTTGGCTCGGGGCTGGGGCCGCAGCAGAGACTTCCTGGGCCTCAACGGGAGCCTCAGACGGAACCTCCGATGCTTCGGGGCTAGGGGCGGGCATAACTTCTTCAGGGGACATGGACATTACCGTCTCGTCAGTGTTGTGCATAGGTTGTCAATTGAGCCTAGGACTCAGGACGATCGTCCTGGGCACCCTTAAAAACTAGTACAAATTGTACAAATTTCGGTAAACCTTCTAGATAGTGTAGTAGCTTGTGGGACCAAGGCAACGAAGTGGCGATTCCCCCATCCCCGGACAACCTCCCATCTGCGAAAAGGAGAGGCTATTATCGGTGTTAGGTTTGAGAAGGAGAATCTCCGTACTTCCCAAGACCAGGTTACCCTGCTTGCCAACTTCTCGCCCCATCTGTACTTTCCAGGACTCTTTCCCGGCATTTCAGCAACCGCCTGCGACAGACTCTGGATCCCCACAGATTGCCTCCCGTTCCAGAGGCCAGCGTTATCCCTGAATCGGCCAGATCGCGAGGAGCGGCTAGCCTGAGCCAGACGGGTAGAACAGTCCCTTTCCTGCCCAGAGTTTCCTTGGGTGGCTCTTGGGGACAGCGTACCGAGGGACAGTGTACCGAGGGGGGATATTCAAGGGTCATGAAAAAAGGGTCATGCACAAGTCAGCGACCAACCGTCACCGAGACCAACCGTCACCGACTGGCCCCCAGCGCCCCTGTAGCCCTGGCTGTTGTTTAAGGATTCAGATGCAGGGGTCACGCAGTCTAACTGTGTTGGCGCTTACTCCCCCAGTTGTCATC
>JBMTWK010000117.1:0-8212 GCA_049452395.1 Prochlorothrix sp.
TAATCGGCCCTCTTAATCCCCCCTCCCCTCTGGGATCGCCGATTTGTAATCGGCCCTCTTAATCCCCCCTACTCAGCACCATCTTGGAATTCTAGCCAAATCTCGCGTAGGGGCGGGTTTTTGCCCAAAATCGTACTCGATTGCGGTTATTAATCCAAACCCGCCCTCTTGGCAACCATGACCCCAAAAGAGGGCAGGTTTGGTTCATTCTGGGTTAGTATCTGAGATTTTCGCCAAAACCTGCCCCTACAGTCACTTCCAAAGAGGTTTTGAGGCGGTGATTCCCCCAAACCCGCCCTCTGGGCAACCATAACCCCAAAAGAGGGCAGGTTTAGTTCAGTCTGGGGTTAGTATCTGAGATTTTCGCCAAAACCTGCCCCTACAATCACTTTTGGCTGTGTTTAGCGCCATTTGATCACTAGGGGGTTTTGAAGCGATCGACCTTAAACAGCATCAACTGCAACAACAGCAGCACCGGAAAACTGGACAGCCCCAAAAATAGGTGCCCCGTCCGCTCCCAGCCCGCAATCAGGAAATTTGTCCCACCCAGGAACAGCGCCCCAAACAGGAGAGTATAAAGAATCCCCTGGGCCAAGGTGTTGAGTTTGCGCAGTTCCCGGTTGCCTTCCACGGAATTAACCCGAAGGCGGAAATCTCCCGCTTCTAGCTTGTCGAGGCTGGCGTGGATGCGCTGGGGCAAGCCCAGGCTGGTGTTGGTAAACTGAGTGGCTTGGCGGCTGAGTTGATTGAGAATCATCTCCGGTTCGCTCATGTTTTCCTGACCCATAATTTCCGCTGCAAAGGGCTGGGTTACGTCCATAAAGCTAAAGTCCGGATCGAGGGACTTGCCCATGGACTCTAGGGTCGAAAGCGCCCGCAGGACAAAGGTAAAGGTCGCCGGGAAGCGGAAGGGCTGATCGTAGCTCAATTCATAGAGATCTTCGCTAATATCCGCCATGGAAATCGATTCATGGGTGCTGAGGGCTTGCTCAAAGTAGGTGTCGAGCATATATTGCACCGATCGCCGCACCGGCCCTAAATCGCTGCTACTGGTCAACGCCCCCAGTTCCACCATGGCCTTCACCACCAAATTGGCATCCTTTTGCATAATGCCCGCAAAGGTCAGCATCAGGCGCGATTTCGTGCTGGGGTGAATTTGGCCCATCATGCCGAAGTCATAGAAAATCAGCCGCCCCTGGGAATCGACGGCAATGTTGCCGGGGTGGGGATCGGCGTGGAAAAAGCCGTGGTGCAGGACTTGGCGCAAATAGGCTTCAACGCCGAGTTGGGCGATCGCCTTGCGATCGAGGCCCGCCGCCTCCAAAACCGCCACTTCACTGACCTTAATCCCCGGCACATACTCCATGGTCAGCAACGCCGAGGAGGTATAGCGCCAGTGGATGCGCGGCACCACAATACTGGGCAAATCCCGGAAATTGCGCCGAAACGTATCGGCATTGCGCCCTTCGCTGATGTAATCCGTTTCTTCCCACAGGGTCCGTCGGCATTCTTCATAAATCCCCACCCAATCCCGACCGTCTTGGCCTAGGGGGGTGTGGTGCTGCATAAATTCGGCGATCGATCGCAAAATCCCCAAATCGATCGAAAACAGCCGATGCAGTCCCGGACGCTGGACCTTAACCGCCACCTCTTCCCCCGACTTCAACACCGCCCGATGGACTTGGCCCAAGCTCGCCGAGGCGATCGGCTCCGGATCAAAGAACGCAAAGGCTGTTTCGATCGGCTTCCCCAACTCCCGCCGGACGATCGTCTGGACTTGCGCATAGCTAAAGGCCGGAACCTGATCTTGCAGCTTGGAGAGTTCCTCCACATAGGCCAGGGGGAACAGATCCGCGCGGGTCGAGAAAAACTGCCCAATTTTGATAAACGTTGGCCCCAAATGCAGCAAACTTTCCCGCACCCAAATCGCCCGTCGCCGCTGCCGTGCCGCCTTTTGGTCCGCGATCGGCAAGCTACTGTCCCGGTAGCTCCAGGACTGCTGATCCATCCAGAGATACATCATCAGTTGCGTGACAAACTGACCAATATCCCGCACACGATCAACAGCTTTATAATCATCCCGCGCCCAGCGATAGTCCGCAGAAGCCGGTGCTGGGAGAGTCATAGCAGGAGCAGGGGAGTCTAAATGGGTGGTGACCACGATGTTTTTTAGGGGTTCTTAATAAAGGGTACAGGGGGATTTTGTAAAAATTTTGGGAGCAGATCGGAAGAAGGGGGAGGCTGGAAAACCTGCTGGGGAGAGGATCGGTTTACCCACCTTTCGCCTCTCATACGTTAACAATTTTGTCCAGTCAATCCTAGGACTTGACAGGGGTAGGGATTGGGGATTGATGGCGTTGATCCCCTTAGACTTCTACCCTAAAAAGACCCAAGTGCGGGACAATGGGCAGGGTATTGAATTGCCTAAATTTTGCTGCATTGGCGCGTCTGAAGCACAGATCGGTTTTACGCCCTTGACGCTCTTGGAGGCCAATTGAGGGATATGGACTCATTGGAATCCCCCATGAATCATATAAAGCAATTGAAACACTTATTTACAATTGTTAATGTAATAATAGAGCACCAGGGAGGGTTAGCAACGCCCCAACGGATGATTTAAGGGATGAACTTCCTCAGCAACTGCTGGAGGAGAAACCTTGGGGGACAGACCTCTCGGTCTTGTGCCTCTTCCCCCATCCTTGGGCTACACCGCCGCTCGTCAGAACGCTGAGGCTCCCCTAGCGCTTCTGCATCGACAGCGTGCGTTTCCAGCACAGTCGGTTTTCCAGCCTGCTTGCTGGGCCTTCCCCCAATCCGTAACTGAATGGTTAGCCCTGAGAGTTCTCCGGCGCTTCAGGCCCACGGATGGCAACCCTGGTCACGATGCAAATTTGCAAGAGGACAATGATATCCACAGTGTTTGGTAGCTTGCCATTTCCGAATCAAGGCGGAGACCGCGTCGTTAGCAAGGTTGTAACGGCGGCCATTTCGGCGCTTTTTAAGAAGTCAGAGCAGCTAGCGGTCAATGTACGGGCCGAGCCGGTTGCTAAACTGCTGCAAGGTAGCGTGGACGGCTTTGATTTTCTGGGCAAGGGGCTGCTGATGCATAGCGGCCTGCGAGTAGAGTCCATGGAATTGTATGTCCAAGCTGTGGCCATCGACTTTGGTGCCATCTTCAGCGGGCAGGTCAAGCTCAAGCAACCGATCCAGGCCAGTATGCGCGTGGCCCTGAGCGAAACTGACTTAACCGATTCCTTCAACACGCCCTTTCTCACGGAAAAGCTCAAAACCATTCGCCATGAAGGGCAACCGCTGACCTTCCGCGACACGGTGTTCAAGATTAATCCCGATCGCTCCATTCAACTTGTCAGCCAAATTCACGTCGGCGATCGGCCCAACCCCACCCCCGTGGACATTACCGCCCAAATGGAGGTCGAGAACCGCAAGCGCATCCGCTTTACGGAGGTGACCTGTGCCGGTGATGCCGCCAGTGTTGAGTTAGGAACGGCCTTGGTCGATTACCTGAACAATCTGCTGGACTTGGATCAGTTTGCGCTGGATGGGATGCAAATCCGTGTCGATCAGTTGCGCCTCCGCAACCAGCAAATGATGCTGTATGGGGTTGCCCATATTGAGCATTTTCCCAACCGCAAAGGCCAGTAAGCCCTGGCTTGAGCCGCCCTGGGCTGATAGCCCGATGCTTGCGCGGCCTCGGTCCCCCCAACCCTGACGACTGACCGCGATCCGAGGACCATGCTCCCCGTCCCAACGCGACAGCGTGAGGTAGGCTGTGCTTGTGCGATGGAGGTCGCCTGCGATCGTCCGCGATCGCCCCTAGCCCGTCTACTTCCTGTTACATCGCTAACTCACGCTACACTGAAGGTGAGTTTTTGGGTCATGCTCCGATTTTGGGAAGCCAAAACCCTGCCATGACTTTCGGATTTTCTTTGCGGAGGTTATTCCCATGGATTTAGCTAATTTTACGCCCCTGCTGATGCAGGTGGAAGCTGGAGCGGCATTTCCAGCAATGACCGTTCTCACCATCTTGGTGCTGGTGGGCTTTGTCGCCGCAGTGGGCATTGGCTCCATTGCCTGGTACAACTCCAAGCGCCCCCCCGGCTGGGAAACCAAGGATCGCCCCAGTTTTATCCCCAAGTTTGGCCGCGACGACGAAAACTAAACCGGCTGCTCCTCAGCCCCCAACTCCGCTCCCAGGACGAGAACAGGCGGGGCTGGGGGCGTTTGTTATTTTGATCATTTTTCTGATGGCAGTGCCTGAAGCTTCTGCCCCAGCCAGCGGAAGGGGGTAGGGTCTGCTGTCCCCCTGTCTGTTCATACCGCTTGATACCGCTTGGTGACCTATGACTACGATTTGGGTAAACGAACAATTAGACCCGTCCGGGATCCTCTATTCCTGCATTGCCTGTACCAATCAAGCCCAGGCCCAGGACTGCTACCAAGCTTTCCAAGACAACCTCACCCCCGAACAAAAGGCCCAGGGGTGGACCGTCAACCAACACACCGTGACCTCCTGGGATGATGTGCCCCCGACGGCCCTGAAGCTGAACTAAGCATCAGATGCTCCGCTAGGGCAAAGCTGCACTCACCCCGCCAGGGCAAAGCTGCACTGGACTGCCCCAGACATAGCAGTTGCCTCAGCTTGGTTGGGGGCAATTTTGAGTTCTCCTTCGCTGAGGTTGAGGAACTCCCGCGCCAGGAAGAGGGACATTTCAGGGCTGAGGTGGGGGAGGGGTAAGTCCTGGGACTGGCGGATCTGGGCTAGCAGGTCTTCGGGGGAGGGGGCTGGGGTTTCCTGGAGGATGCTGCGGGCTTTTTGCCAGTCTTCGGGGGGCCGATCGTCCGCTAGGGAGAGGTAAAGACGGCCCTGCTCCCGATCGCAGTGGTGCTTGAGGTGGGCTTGGTGGCTTTGACTGTCCTCGACGGTGCTGGTGATGAGGCAGAGCAGGGCTTGGCGCAGACAGCCGGGAGCCGCTTGGATCATTAGGGTTGGTTCCGGCAGATCCAGCGTCAGGTGAAAGTTGCGATTGGCCACCTGAAGGCGGGTCAGCATTTGCACATCCTGCAACACTTGCAGCAGGGAAACGGGCTGGATGTGGCGGGGGTGACTGCCCACTTTGAGCTTAGAAAGTTGGGTCATTAGCTCCAACATCTCCAACAGCCGCTGGGCGGAGTTATAGGCTTGCTGTACGCATTGGCGCTCCTCCGCTGGGTCGTCGCAGAGGTCGTTGAGGATGATTTGGTGCAGGCTCATCAGGCTGCTAAGGGGCGATCGCAGTTCGTGGGAGGTTCGGGCCAGGAAGCCTGCGTAGTAGTTGGCCAGGTGGCCGTCTTGGAGGGTGGCGATCGCCTCGGCGGTGGCAGCGGTCTCGGTGGAGTGGGTCACCCCTGGGGGTGCCGGGACCGGGGCAGAGGAGACCACCAGGGTCGGGGTTGGCCGATCGATCGAGGCTCCCCCCGGTAAAGATGGCTCCTGGCGTTGGCGATCGCGCTGCTGTCCCCACAACCAACCGCCGCCGAGGCCCGTACAGAGGCCCAGACAGAACAGAATCACTTGGCTCCAGACCAAAGTCATAAGTTTACTTGCCCTCTTCCCAAAATGATGTGCTTAGCCGTGGTCAAAGTGGTCAGATCAACTCGACCGTGGCGATGTCCCCGCTGGTTTGACATGCCTAAGGCCACTTGGCTGCTGTGGGCCGGGTGGCGATAGAACCGCGATGAGGTATTGACATAAACCGTAGCGCTACTGATGCGCTGGCAAAACTCCTGGCTTTCGCCATAGGATTCGGTGGCAATGCAGTCCGCTTGGGAGCTACTGTGGGCGTTCATCCAGTTCACCGCAGTTTCCAAGTTGTGCACACACCGAAACGCCACGGTTCGGTTCAAATAGGGCTGGGACCATTCCGCTGCTTCCACTGGCTCTAAATCGCTGTACAGCTCCAGCAAGCTCTGATCGCCCCGCAATTGAAACCCCTCCGCCTTTAGCCCCTCCAACAATAACCGCACCATGCTCTCGCTCACATCCCGGCTAATCAGCACTTTTTCAATGGCGTTCACCGGGTCCGGCTCCGTGGCGTAGCTATCTTGAATCATCCACTGCACCAGCTCCAACTGACCCGAAGCCGCCCAGTAAAGATAACAATTGCCCATGCCAGTTTTGAGCACCGGGGCCGTGGCCACCTGCTCGACCCGATGGACCAAGCTGGGGCGACCGTAGGGAATGACCAAATTCACCCAGGGACTTTGGACAAGGCTGTCGCGCAGCAAACTGCCGTGATCCCCGCCCAGATGGGTGATGCAGGCGGGGGGCATGTCGGCGGATTCCAGTCCGGCCCGCAGGGCATGGGCGATCGCGGCATTGGAGTGACTGGAATCGGTGCTGCCCCGCAGGATCAAACTGTTGCCGGTGCGGATACAGAGGGCGGCGGCGATCGCCCCCAGCAAGGGCAATGACTCATAGACAAGGGCAACGACCCCTAGGGGGACGCGCTGGGTAAAGCCCTGGGTAGAGCCGCTGCTGTGGGAGGGCGTGGCAATGCCCTGCTCTAGGGGATCCTCTAAGGTGCTGAGATCCCACAAAATTTTAACCACATCTTGGAGCCGTTCTGGGGTTAGGCGCAACCAATCCCGGATCAGTTCGGGGACAGCCATTTCCTCACACGCCTCCAGATCTAGGGTGTTGGCCTCCAGAATTTCATCCATAGCCTGATCGAGGGTACGGGCCATGTGTCGGAGGGCACGGCTGCGCTGACGGCCTTGGCTGTTGCCCAAGCTGAGGCTGCCGTTGTGGGCTTGGTAGAGGGTGCTTTCTAAGTTGAGCTGGGCGGGATCCACAAGTGACATGGGGGGGATACCAACGGGGGGAAGCCCAAGGGTGTCAGTCCTTAGGGCATTGTCAGGGTGGATCTCACTTTGAGGGGGGGGACAGGCCAGGGGCTGAGCCTACAGGCAGAGGGTCACACAGCACGCCGGGGGGCTGGGTTGGCAGGCTTTTCGCGGGCTTTTCAAAGTGAGATGCGCTGGGAGCGCGGTTTAAGATGCGCTGGGAGCGTGGTTTAAGCGGTGCCGGGAGATGCGCTGGGCGATACGCTGGATGGGGATTTACCAGGATTTTAACGCCGATAGGTCACCCACACGACGACTCCCGGCAAAACCACCCCCCCCAAAAAGACCGCAAGCCATAGGGGCGTAAGGCCCGGTACAGCGCCATTGAGCAGGACGGGCATCCACAGGAGGGTGAGCACAACCAAAAGCGCGGCCCCCAAAATCCAGGGCGACTGTTGCGGAGGGGGTAAGCGTCGCCAGTGCTGTCCGGTCCATCGCCAGCGTCGGGGGGTGGGGGTGGGGCTGGCGACTTGTTCGAGGATTAGGTCTGGGTTGCTTAAGGTAAATAAACTTTGACAGCGATCGCAGCCGATCGCCTCCATCAGGATGATGGGGTTTAGCTCCCCCTGGGAGCCGCAATGGGGGCAAGGGATGGGACTAGGCAGGGTCAAGGCTGTGTCTTCCAGGTGCAGGGGAGCAAGAACCGCATCTTAGGATAGAGTGAGTCGGTTCGGGGTTTGGTTCAGCGTTAGCACCCCAAAGCTGACGGCTAAATGCTATAACCAAACTGATTTCGCTGATGTTTCTAAATTGCCTTTTGTTTCCAAACTTCCCTATCCCCCACCTTTAAGTCACCTAGCCAAATTAGGACGGAATTGTGCAAATTAATCCAGCCGATCTAGAACAATGGCGGCGTGCCATGGCGGATTATCCAGGTGTGCTGCGATCGCTGGAGACGATCGAGGATTGCGAGGGCGATCTAGAAGATGCGGCCATTACCCTTGCCATTCAATCCAATTTAGAACCGGACTCGCGCGATCGGTGGCTGGCTAGCTACACCAAGCGCTTTCGCCCCCTCATTTGTCAGCCCGACTTTCGCCAAAGTCTACGTCAGGGTGATGTTATTAGCTTGGTGCGTCACCTGGTCGGGACCGACTCCGGCTGTCCAGAAGTCTTAGCGATGCCCGTAGCGCTACAAATTATGAGTGAAGGGATAGAGCGATTTTGTGTGGGTTTTGCCTAAGAAACTCCAAAGAACCCATGGGTGCATCCCACTTTAGAAGAATCTTGGTCGGGGTCGTGCCCCCGTGGCTCCCCTCTTCGGCCCCAATCAAAGTTTTTGGGCAGGGCAACCACGGGGGGTTTGCCC
>JBMTWK010000118.1:0-8210 GCA_049452395.1 Prochlorothrix sp.
GGGAAGACATGGGGGGAGCGGCGGCGGGCAGAGGGGTAGGGTTGGGGGGGTCGATCGGGGGCAGAGCCGAAGATGTAGGGGCTAGGGAGGGCGAGGCGGGCTGTGGGAAAGGTTGGGGTGGGGGAGGTGATGCAAGCGAGGCCGATCCCAAGTCCACACCAACCCCCGCCAGCGGGAACCACTCACTCAGAACCGTGACCAAGTGATTTGGGTTAATCGGCTTGGTTAAATAATCATCCATGCCCGCTGCCAAGCTTTTAGCCCGATCGCTCAGCATCGCATGGGCCGTCATTGCAATAATCGGCACATCCGCCAGCCAAGCCAAGGCCCCCTCCGTTTCCGCCAAAGTCCGCAGACGCTGCGTTACCTCCAAGCCATCCATCTCCGGCATCTGCACATCCATAAAAATACCCTGATAAACCTGCCGTTGCACCTGGGCTAGCGCGGCCTGTCCCGTACTGACCACATCCACCACCAAACCCCGCTGCTGAAGCAATTCCAGGGCAACCTGCTGGTTCAGGTCCTGATCTTCCACGACCAAAACTCGACCTTGAAAGCGAATGGGAGGTTCAGGGGCTGCGAGACTGGGTAAAGGGAGCGAATTGGGGTCGGCAGGGTCGATCGGGGGGCTGGAGTAGGAACCTTGGCCCGATAGGGTCGATCGGGAGGTTGGGGTTAGCCCAGGGTCACGATCGGGAAACTCCACCGCTAGGGCCGTCACAAAGGGCACTTCAAAGAAGAAACAACTGCCTTGGTTGACCTGACTTTGCACCTGCACCTCTCCCCCCATCAAGTTCACCAGACGCTGACAAATGGCCAGACCCAAGCCTGTTCCCCCATATTTCCGGCTTGTGGAGGGGTCGCTTTGGTGGAAAGCTTGGAAAAGCCGCTGGATTTGCTGGGCCGTTAGGCCAATGCCGGTATCCTGGATGGCGAAGCGCAGGATGATCATTTCATGGCGTTGGGAGGGATCGCTGGGGAAGGGATCGCTGGGGGAGTCGGGACCGATCGCCGCAGGGTCTGGTAGTGTCGTCGCTGGGTTAGGAAACTCCAGGGAGGCCGATTCTGTAGGGCTTGATGCAGTGAATTCGGCGATATTTAGATTTTTAGGACGTGATTCGGTCGGTTCTGCTTCAGTAAGGCTCGACTTAGCAAAGCCCGACTTAGCAAAGCCTGATCCAGTAAGACCCGATTCAGTCAGGCTTGATTCCGGCAAACTCGACGTAGCAAGGCGCGACGTAGCAAAGCCCGATTCAGTGGGGCTTGATTCAGTGAGGCTTGATTCCGGCAAACTCGACTTAGCAAAGCCCGATTGAGTAAGGCCCGATTGAGTAAGGCCCGATTGAGTAAGGCTTGATTCAGTGAGGCTTGATTCCGGCAAATTGGGTTCAGGCAAACGGGGTTCATGAAGACCCAATTCCGTGAGGCGTGACTGAGCTAGACCTGATTCAAGAGGACTCGATTGAGGCAGATTTGAGCCGGAAGCATTGGCTTTAGCCGCATTTAGAGCTGTTTGTGGCTGGACCCGATCGATGGTCAGGCAAACCTCCCCTTGGTCGGTAAACTTCACGGCATTCGCCATGAGATTTAACAAAACCTGGCCCAAACGCAGGGAATCCCCCCACAGTAACTGGGGCACATCCGCTGTGACCTTTACCTCTAAACTCAACTGCTTTTCAAGGGCTTTGGGGGCAATAATGGCCGTGATATGGCTCAAAACCTCCGCTAAGCAAAATGGAGAGATTTCTAACTCCATTTTCCCCGCTTCAACCTTAGAAAAGTCGAGAATATCATCCAGGATTTGGAGTAAAGCCTGGGCTGCGCTTTGAATTTTAGTGAGGTAGTCCCGCTGATGGGGAGAGAGGTCTGTTTGGAGGGCTAGATAGCTGAGGCCCATAATGCCGTTCATGGGAGTCCGGATTTCATGGCTCATCAGGGCTAAAAACTCACCCTTGGCCCGATTTGCATATTCCGCCGCTTCCTTAGCTTCCTGGAGTTGCTGTTCTGCCTGTTTACGGGCCGTTAGATCCTGGACTGTCCCGACCCAGTGGGTCACTTCTCCTTCACTGTTGCAAACCGGCTCTCCCCGCAGAATGATATAGGCGATCGACCCGTCCGATCGAGCGATCGGGCATTCCAAGGCAAACCCCTGCAAAGCCTCAATACTACGTTGAATCTCCTGCTGAATCTCCTGCTTAGCCTCTGTGCTGGACTGCTGCATGACATCCATCCGAAAAAGCTGGGCAAACTCCGTAAAGGTCGGTGGGGCTTGATGATCGGGATAACCCAAGATTTTATAGGTTTCCTCAGACCAAATCACGCTACTCGTCGCCACGTCATACTCCCAACTGCCCATTTCGCTGATTCTTTGGGCCGTTCTTAGGTTAATCTCATTCTTACGGAGTGCATCTTCCGATTGCTTGCGCTGGGTAATATCCTCTAAAATCCCGTCAATCTCCACCAACTGCCCCCTAGAATCCCGCACAGCCCGCTGTGAAACCCACAAAATCCGGGGCTGGCCGTTGGGATGGGTAAAGCGCATAAAAAACTGCTGAAAGTCCTGTTGTTGCTCAAAAAGCTGAATCAGGTTATAAATGGCTAGCTCTAGGGACTCTGGAAACCACTGACAGGCCGTCACCCAACTTTTGCCCGTGACCGCCTCTGGTTCCAGGCCAAAAACGGCACGGGTTCCCTCACTGGCATAGTTGATAATGCGCTCCGGTGTATAGCTAAAAACTACAAACTTATCGCCAATATCCTGCACTAAACGCTGTAATTTGCTGCGACTGTCTTCTAGCTCTTCTTCCACGGTCTTTTGGCGGCTAATATCGGCAAAATAGCCCACAACTTCTACCTGCTTACTCTGTCTGTCTGGCACGAGATGTAACTCATCCCGCACCCAAACATAGTGACCGTCGGCGTGTTGGAACCGATACTCATGGGTAAAGGTCTGGTTGGTCTGTTGGGATAACTTGATGGGCAGATTGGTTTGGTGATGGGCAGGCCGATCGGTTTGCAGATTGCTTTGACGATCGGTCTGATCCTTGGCCGGACTCGATCGATCGAAATCACTCCCTGGGGAGGCTACCCCTGAAGTTGCCGTGGCCGTTGCGCTCAGTGAACTTGCGATCGCACTGACTGCCATGAGATGCTCTAGAACGGTGGCAACCTGAGGCCGATCGTCGGGGTGGACGTGATCCCACCAAAAATCTGGGTCTTTGAGAAACTCCTCTGGTGTATAGCCTAAAATCCGCGTGACATTGCGACTGATGAAGGTAGCCCTAAATTTCCCATCGGCTGGGCAACTGTAGATAATGGCAGGGCTAGCGGCCAAAAGAAACTCCAAGCGCTCCTGCAACAGCCGGTTTTGGCGCTCTGTGCGCTGGCGATCGGTCACATCCTGAAAAACGCCCACCAGCCCAATCACCTGCCCCTTGCCATCCCACAGGGGGGTTTTATGGGTTTCTAACCACCGTTGCTCTCCCGTCTCTAGGGTTATCGTCTCATTAATCCAAAGTTTGGATTTCCCCTTGCTCATGACCTCTTGGTCATCGGCAATATATTTTGCAATCTCATGCCTTTGGGTCAAAAAGTCCTGATCCTGGTAGCCTATCAACTCTTCACTGCTAGAGATCCCCATAAAGGTTGCAAAAAGCCGGTTACAGCCCAGAAACCGAGACTGGGTATCCTTCCAGAAAATCGCCAAGGGCACCGTGTCGAGGATGGATTGGGTAAAGGCTTTTTGGGTTTGGAGCGCCGCAGTGCGCTGGGCTACTGTGGCTTCTAATTGCTGATTGAGGGCTTGGAGTTCCTGGGCAGAGCGGCAGCGATCGGTAATATCCCGAATCATAAACAGCACCTCATCGGCCCCACTCTGGATGACCCGCACCTCTTCATAGCAAGTCTGACCCGATCGCACCACCTCCTGCTCGTAGACCTTTAGCTTGCCCGTGGCCAAGGCCTCTTGGAGATACTGGAGTTGGTGCTGAGCGACCTCCTTGGGCAGAACCTCAGACATATTGCGCCCTAAGACCGGAATTTCCTCAGGAAAAAGGCAAATATCAGGCTGATAAGTTACAATCTCGCGGTAATTGCCCCGGCCATCGACGCGGAACAAATAGTCAGGAATTGCCGCTAAAATGGCCCGACTCTTGGCTTCACTGTCCATCAGTGCTTGTTCCATCAGGCGGCGATCGGTCACATCGGTCAGCGTCACCACATAGCTCAGCACCTCACCGACCCTGTCCTGCTCTACCTCCACCTGCTCATAGACCCAGCGCACCTGTCCTTGATGGGGCCGCAGCCGATATTCCAAATTCTTGTGGCTGGCCTGCCCCTGGGCAATATCCTCCTCCCAAATCGCCCTCACCCAAGCCCGATCGTCCGGGTGAATTCCCCCATACCAACCCTGTCCCTGCACCACGGGCAACAGCAACCCCGTCAGACGCTGGTACATCGGGTTGATGTAGGTACAGTTGCCCTGGGGATCCAAATGGAGAATGCCCACGGGAGACGCTGCCGCTAGACCCATATAGCGCTGCTCACTGGCTTGTAAAAGGGATAAATTCTGGCAGCGTTGGAAGTCTAGCTTCTTCTCCTCCGTCAAATCGCGCCCTTCCGCCAAAATCAGCCCAATTTGGCCCTGGCTATCCCGCAACGGTCGCAGCGAAAGGTCCATGGGGATCAGGCGTGCATCGGCGCTGCGGATCAGGGTCTCATAGCGCACCTCCTCCCCTTGGGCCGCCTGTGCCAAGGCCGATCGCACCTGATACGCCGTCATTGCCTCCTGCCACCAAAAGGTCTCCCACAACGGTTGGCCCACCACGGTCTCGCGGTCGAGCTGACCCACCTCCAGCGCCGCCCGATTCACCTCCAGCAGCACCCCCTCCGGCGACAGCAACCCCAAAAACTGAAACATATTCTCAAAAACCGCCCGATAGCGATATTCGGCGGTCGCTAACGCCTGGGTTCGCTCTGCAACTTGGGCCTCTAGGTCCGCGTTGAGATTGGTGAGGGACTGGTAGAGTTCTACCCGTTGGATGGCGATTGCCATTTGGATCGAGAGTTGGCGCAACAGGTCAACGTCCGCCGCGCTCCAATGGCGGGGACCGGAACATTGATGGGCAATGAGCAAGCCCCAGGGTAGGGCCGGTTGGGTTGAGGGTTGGGTTGAGGGTTGGGTTGAGGGTTGGGTCGGGGACTGCTCCGACGGCAGCAGAATTGGTAAGACGAGGTTGGCCCGCACCTGAAACTGCTCTAGCAATTGGCGATGGCAGTCGGTGATCTCTGCCCGGTCCACATCCGCTAGGGTATAAACCCGGTGGTAATTCTGGTAGTGTTCCAACCCATTGGCCTGGAAACAGGTATCGACAATGTTCAAGCCGAGGGAAGCTGTCCAGGGCGGCACCACGGCTTCCGCCACAATTTTGCCACTCAAGTCCGGCTGAAATTGATAGACCACCACCCGATCGGCAGCGAGCAACTGCCGCACCCCTTGCACAATCCGGGTTAGCACCTGCTCTAGGTCACGCCCCTGGTGAATACTGAGGGCGACTTCTGCCATAAAATCCGCCCGTTGCTGCGATTGGCGTAGTTCTGCTTGGAGTTCTTGGGCACGGAGGGCTTGCTGAAGCACATTAGCCAGGGCGATCCCCGTTAGATTCGCCTTGGGCAGATAGTCCACGGCCCCCGCCTTCAGCGCTTGGACTGCAAGGCGCTCATCCCCCATCCCCGTCATCACAATCACCGCAGGGCAGCACTCCACCCCCTCCGCTGCCAACAGTTGAAACAAGTCCAAGCCATAGCCGTCGGGCAGGTTGAGATCCAACAGCACCACCGCCGGTTGGCCTGTGCAGCAGAGTTCCAGCCCTTGGCCGAGGGTCTCCGCTTCAAGGATGGTGTGGGGCCGATCGAGGTAGCGCTCTAGATAGCGGCAATACAGAAAGCGATCGGCTTCAGAATCTTCGATAATCAAAATCTGGCAAGGAGAGGCGGCCAGAGCGGGGGACGAACCAGGGAATTCGGCCATGGAGGGTGACAGAAGGCAGGGAAAGAGCATCCCCACTCTAACGCAGGCTCCCCTTGACCCTGGGCACAACGTTGAAAAGTCCACAGAAATCTCACAGAAATTCCGCCGAAGAGGGGAGGCATTTGCAACAAAGTAAGTTACACTCAGGGGCAAAATTGTCCCTTGGATTGTCCCTTGGATGGTAAGAGTCGTGCAGATTCCACATTTTCCCGAATCGAATCATCCCCTGGTTCAGGCGCTAGCCCAACGTAGCGACCAGGATCTGCTGACCCTCTTCCAGCGCTATCCGGAGCAGGGCTGTTATTTTGCAGCCATTTTCTGCCGCTATACGCCTGTGGTCTATACGTTGGTTCAGCATTCGGTCTCTTCCCCAGTCCAGGCGGACTATCTCTTTGCTGTAACTTGGCGACATCTGTATTACGAGTTGGGTGGCTTGGATCTGCACCGATCGGACCCCAGCAACCCCACCAAGGCCACCCTCCAAAGCTGGCTGATCCAAGTGACGGCCCAGTGCATTAACCAGGCCCAGTTGCCCCCTGTGGAGGCGATCGCCTATAACCTGGAAGCGGCCCCGCCCGTGCTCTGGTGCTACATCTACCAATCCCTCGATCGCATTGACCCCCTCAATCGCCTCATTTTGATCATGGGGGAAACGTTCCGTTGGAGCGAAACCCGTATTTCTGCTTATCTCCGGGCTGAGGGCGAAAACCTAGCCCCTGCGGAGGTGCGCCAACGCCTAGAGGTGGCCCAAGCGGAGCTTTTGGCCGATTTACCCCAGGATATTCGCGAAATTTACCTCCCTGCCCCGATCGGGGCTAGCCCTGCCGCTGTCACCCCGGCCCCCAGCCTCTCCGGTTCTGCTTCCGGCTCCCCCGCCCCATCCCCTGCTGCGGCCCTCAATGCGGCCCTCAATGCGGCCCCTAAATCCCGCTTTTATCCCCTTGCGGAGTCCCTTGCCGCCGGTTTTGCCCTGTAGCTTGGATTCTCTCTCCTGCTTTTTCCCCCGCTCTCCCTCCCCTGTTTTGATTCTCTACCTTTGGAGCAAGCATCGTGATCCCGTCCCCTTTTCGGTCTCCCCTTGTCCCGATCGTCCGGACCCAGACCTGGCGGGTCACTGTGGGTTTGGCGGGACTGTTGGTGTTGTGGGCTGCGACTCCGGCCCAGGCTCAGCGGCTGTTTCCGATCCAAATTGAGCGAGGCCGCGATGGGGGGGCTGACTTTGGTCCCAGCGGTGGCCCCCTTCTGGAGCAGTTGGAGCCGGTCATTAATAACGGTACGGCTGGCCCCGATCGCGATCGCGCTGACCAATTGCTGCGCCAAGGCGATACCCACTACCGCAAGGGGTCTTACCTCAAGGCGATCGAAGCCTGGGAAACGGCCCTAGAGCAGTACCAATCCGTGGGCGATGATGAAGGGGTGGGCATTACGCTGGATTTAATTGGTCTCACCCAGGGCGATCGGGGCGATTACTTGGCCGCAGAGCAGGCATTGCGCCGCAGACTCTCCGTTGCCCGTCTGCGCAAAGATTTTCAAGGCCAGATGTATACCCTCAATAATCTGCGGATGGTCCTGCTCCAAGGGGGAACCCAAGAGCACCTCAATGTGGCGGAGGTGGCCTTTGAGGAAGCCTACGCGATCGCCAAGGATATTGACCACCTCGACGGTCAAGGCTTATCCCTGAGCAATTTAGGGCTAGTCTCCGCAGGGCGGGGCGATTATGCCCAAGCGGTCAAACGCTACGAAGAAGCCTTGCTTTTCCGCCAACGGGGCGACAATCCTGCCGGAGAAATTAATACCCTCAACCACCTGGGTACGGCCTACTGGGCTTTGGGGTTCTATGATGAGGCGATCGGGGCCTATGGCGCGGCTTTGAATTTGGCGGAAGCCCTGGAAGAACCCTATGCTAAGCTTCGAGCCATGGCTGGACTGGCGGAAGCCCACCTCACGGTGGGACGCTTGGAGCGGGCTATGGACTTGATGACGGAGCGCTTGGCCCTTGCCCAAGAGTTGGGGGATGTCTACCAGCAGTTCCTTAGTGTTCAGGAATTTTTTGAGTCTTACCACGATCGGGGCGATCTCGCCGTCGCCCGCACCTATCTCCTGCGGCTGATTGGCTATACCCAACTGTTGGGGGAAGAGTATAAGGAGAAGATGTATGGGGAGGAGTTGCGCAAGCTGGATA
>JBMTWK010000119.1:0-8199 GCA_049452395.1 Prochlorothrix sp.
CGATCGCAGCATCCACATTCACAGGAGGTATATCCCCTTGGCTGACCTGACCCCTCCGCGCAACCCCGGAGACACAACCGATCTTCCCACCCGACTCCAGGGCTTAAGCGTTTTTTTGATTGGCATGATGGGGGTGGGCAAAACCACCGTGGGCCAACTGCTGGCCAAGCGCCTGGGTTACCGCTTTGTCGATACCGATGCCCTGGTGGAACAGGTGGCGAAGCAAACCATTCCTGAGATTTTTGCCGAGGCGGGCGAAGCGGCCTTTCGGGATTTGGAGAGTCGAGTTTTGTCAGAGGTGTCGGCTTACCGGCGGTTGGTGATTGCGACGGGGGGCGGGATTGTGGTTAATCAGGAAAATTGGTGCCATCTGCACCAGGGGCTGACAGTGTGGCTGGATGTGCCGCTGGATTTGTTGATGGAGCGGCTGGAGGCAGAACGGGATCATCGGCCTTTGTTACAAACGGAGGAACCCCGCACAACCTTGGAATTTTTGCTGCACCAGCGCCGCCCCCTCTACAGTGAGGCGGATTTAACCGTGACGATCGCCACCCCAGAGGCACCGGAGCAAACCTGCGATCGCATTCTCAGCCAAATTCCCAGCGTTTTGAAGCCTGCCCCTTAGCCGACTCCTTAATCAGGGGTTTGGGAGAGGAGGGGGGGAGCGGCCTCAGCGGCCACTAGGGGAGTTGGGGCAATGCAAGGGGGCTGGGTTGCGATCGCCACAGGGACCGATCCCGCCGGGGGAGGCACCAGCCCAACCATGTGGGGAACTGGGCGCGGTTCATAGTCCATCAGGGACTTGCCCCGATAGGCCAAGGACGTACTGGCTCCGGAGTCCAACATAATGGCATCCTGCAAGCCTGCCTTCGCCAGAACCTTGCCCAGGGTGATGGAGTCTACGGGCAAGCGGGAAACGCCAATAACGGGCTGTCCGGCTTGGTTAATGCCCCAAAAGGCCCGATCGCGGGCGGCATCAAAATCAAACAGCGTGCCAAAGTTCTCCGCCGGTTGGGCCGCTCCCTCCCGCACCAGCCACGCCGCCCCCACAAAGGCATCGGTCACACCGGGCAACTCCGCCTCTAGGGATTCGCGGGTGAAGTGGACATTATGGCGATAGGGCACAAACTTAACGGCGTGGGGACTCATCAGCACCAGGGGCCGATCGTTAATGAGGGGGTTCTCGCCCCGCTTGCCCGGTAGAAACTGCCCCGTGGACTGGCTCAGAACTGGCCCAATGAGGGTATTGGAGTCAAGGAATTCCAGGGAAAAGAACGTCCCGTCTACGGCGGCGATCGCCTCGGTGCCCTCCATAATCTCGGCGACTTGGTAGCGGCTGTCGGCATGGACGGTGATGGGGCGACCCCCAGAAACGAGAATCAGCGGCACCCGATCGATCTCCAAATATTGGGGTGCGGTGACCGGAGCCGTAAAGTCAAAGCTGCGCCAGGGATTGGGCAACGGCTTCCCCCCCCAGGCTAAATCCACCACCGACTCTAGCCGCGACTGCCCAAAGCGATCGATCGCCAGCAAACTCTTAGAAGCGCCCGCCATGGCCTCCCCCGCATCATCCATGGTTAAGGCCGCCGCATAGCCCGCCTCTGTGACCAAGGCCGCAACGCGATCGTCATAGTGACCTTCCGGGTAGGTAAAGTACCGGATCGGTACCCCTAGCTTTTCTTCCAAAATGCGCTTGGAGTCAAAAATTTCCGATCGCAGAGCTTGATCGTCCTGGAGCAGGGTGAGATTGCGGGGATGGGTGACGCTGTGGGAGGCGATCGTCACCCAGGGGCTAGCCACCATTTCCGCCAGTTGATCCCAGGTGAGGGTCGATCGGCCCACAATATCGCCGTTGACCTTGGCCGGAAACACGGAAAACAAAGCCGGATAGCCAAAGCGCTCCAGCAACAGCAAAACCTCGGTGTAGTGGCCCACATAGCCATCGTCAAAGGTAAGCACGATCGGCTTTTCTGGCAGGGGCATCCCCGTTTGTAAGTGCAGCAGCAGATCGTCCATGGAAACGGGGGTGAGTCCCCGCGCCCGAATTAGCTCAAAGTCTGCCTCTAGCTCCGCTGTGGTGACATCAAAGAAGACTTCTTTTTTAGTCAAAACATCGTGATACATCATTACGGGCACACGGGCCTGGGTGGCCTGGGGGTGCAACTCCGGCCAGGGGGCGGCTTGGGCATAGGTCAGCAGTTGGCCGCTGTAGGCTTGGAGGGAGGTTTGCAGCGATCGGGGCAGGTGATCCAGCCAGCCCAATCCTTGGCTCATCTGCCAGCCCAGTTGCTCCTGCCAGTTTTGGGGAGCGGGACAGAGCCGGTTCCAAGCTTGGGGGCCGGGGGTTTGGAGGTTTGTGGGGGTGGACGATCGCAGGGTATTGGCGATGGTCAGGCTGTGGAGCAGTTGGCCGGTTTGAAGGGAGGATTGGGGAAAGTCGGGGGCCGGAGTGGCCGGGGCGGTTGCCGCAGAATCAGCCGGTGCAGCCGGTGCGGCAGGATTAGCCGGGGCGACCGGGGCGGCAGCATGGGTTGATGGAGCCGGGATGGCTTGGGGTTGGCTGCCCGGTTCTAAGGTCCAACCTAAAATGAACAACCAGGGCAGGGGTAGCGCTAAAGCTGTGGCAGTCAGCAGAGACAGGGGGGGCATAGCCTAATCGCTCAGAAAACCGGGGCATCGATCGCGCCCAATCATGCCACATTTTTTTCTCGATCGCAGGTCTTCCAGACTTCAATCGCCGCCGATCGGTCGCCCACGGGAAAAGTTTGAGGCCGTTTCAACGGGCTAACCCTGGCGCGGAAAATGGTTAATTTGGGCATAGCCCTTAAAGCGAAGCTGGAATCCCGCTGTTTCCATTTGGTTTAGCCGCAACAGCACCCCATCCAACTGCCACCGCTCCACATCAATCAACCCATTCAGCACCGTCGCCAAAACCCCCCGCAACTTTTCTGCCCTGGGCACCTGGGCGAGGGGCAGGCGATCGGTCTCCAACTGCAAATTCTGGAACCGGATCCGTCGCCGCCGTTCCAGCTTTAAGGTTGCCGTTAAGGTGAGGGGCAGCACCTGCTCCAGCAGATAGGCCACGACTTGCAGGCGAACGTGGTTGTGGGGCTGGAGCGTGACCCGAAATTGCTCAAAGTTGACACAGCCTAGGTTGGAGTCGTCGGGTTTGGGGCCGTCGAGTTTGGGGGTATTGGAGCGATGGGGGCTATCGTCTGGGCTGAACCCGGTGCTAGAGCCGTCTTGTGTGCCAGGGGTTGCGATCGATTCCGGTGAGCCAGCCCCTGGGTTCCCAGGGGTAGATTGGGAGCCGCGCTGCCAGGGAACTTCCTGGAGATGCTGACGCACAAGGGCAGCGGCAAACATGCGCTCAATATTGGACTCCGATAAACAGACCGTGGCGATCGCCTGGGTGGGCTGCTGAAGCTGTAACTGACCCCGCAGCAGGGCTGAGACCTCGATCGCCACGGGGTCGGTACGAAAGGCCAAAGAATCCACCGGAAACTCCCGCCGGATCACCAGTCCCCGCCCCTCCATCTCAAAGCCTTCAACCCGACCTTGGAATAAATCCTGGGGCGATCGGGAGTGGACCCGCACCGCCACAAATTCACTTTCGGAAAAAAGATAGCGCACGGACTGGGTTGCCACCGCATTGAGCAACTGCTCTCCCCATCCCCCCACCGTAGCGGTGCTGCTAGGGGTGCGGCTAGACCCTGCTCCTGGCCCGTATCCGTCGGCTTTGCCTGCTATTTCCCTAGCCTCAGGCTCTTTTCCACCCGCCATCCCGTCCATTGCACCATCTCCCTATGAAACTTGCTGAAAACTTGCTCGCAACTTAACTTGTAACTTGCTTGTAACTTGCTTGTAACTTACTTGTAACTCCGGTCCTGCCTTGCATTTGCCCGATCGATCGCCCCCTTCACAAGGCCACGGCTCCGTGGGGATAACGGGGGAGAATGTAGAGGGAATGTAACAGAAATGTAACGAAAGCCAAAGGAATTGTAAAGTAGCGACCCTAACAGCTTGGCCGCTTGGGATAGCCTAGGATCCAAGTCACTGGGACCATAGATGCACCTGAGGCAACCTTTAATTTTGACGGGAGAATCGGTATAGTTGAGATGTTTTCAGGGAAACATGAGGAGCGGCTTGGCTTCTGTCACAGGATCCAAGCTGTTGTATGGGTCGCCTTTCAGGGGTTAATCCCGCTGAAACGGTGCCCTAGAATACAGTTGAACAAAAGGTGGTAGCTCAACTATGTTTTTTTCCGCGATCGCACGGCGGCGAAGTTGGCTCGTGTTAGCTTTTACCGTTGCATTTTCGCTGGTTGCCCTTGGGGCTAACAGTGCCACGTCACTACTGGGCGGCGGGTCTTCGTTTTCTGAGTCTCTGTACGATACCTACGCTCCGGCACTACTCGACGATACCGGTAACGATATTCGCTATCTCACCGTTGGTTCGGGGCCTGCGTTCCGCCAACTTGGTGCAAAAACCTTTAGCTTTACCAGTACTGAGGCACCGCCCGGACCGATCGTCTTTGAGGTGCTCGAAACCGATCAAGAGGGCCTGCAAATGGTCCCCACGGGCATCAGTGGCTTGGCAATTATTTACAATGTACGCGGCGCGGCTACCGATATTCCAATCTCCCAGGAAGTCCTCGCCGACATCTTCACGGGCAAAATTAACAACTGGCAGCAGGTTAACCCCCGCTTACCGGAGTCTGACATCCGCGTGATTCTACAGGATGGCTTTGCGGGTGCCAACTATATCATGAGCCAGTTTTTGAACTACGTGACCGATGGGGCGGTGGAGGTTCGGCCCGGTCCTCGCTGGTGGCAGGATATCGGGTTTAATCCCTATGCAGCCCGCAATCTCGACATGGGCGTTGCGGGTGCGGTGGCTACGACTGAGGGGTCGATCGGCTACGTGCAACTGGGCTATGCCTTAGAAAAGAACTTAGAGACGGCCCGGATTGAGAATGCTCAGGGCAAATTTGTTCGCCCCACCTTAGCGAGCATTGAAAGAGCCGCAGCCCAAGCTGAGTATGACGAAAACTTCCTCACCACTGGTTTGGTTAATCCGGCGGAAGGTTATCCGATTGTCGGCTTGAACTGGATGGTGATGTACAAAGACCAGACCGATCCCACCATTGCCGATGGTCTGAAGGAAGTGGCGGCTTGGATTTTGACGGAGGGCCAGGATCTGAACAAGGCGGCGGGGTTTGCGCCCATTGCGCCTGAGGTTGCCCAGCGTGCCATTCAAGCGGTGAACCAAAGTCTCTAGGCTGGGGACAGGGGGGAGCAGGGGCTGGCGATCGCCCGATCGCGCCTCTACTTCTACCCGTCCTGTCTGGTTTGGGGTTCCCAGTAAAGAGTGCCAGGGTCTGGTTTGGGGTTCCCAGCAAGATTGCCGGGGATCGTCAATGGGTTCCCTGGGTTAGCCAACAGGGGCCGCAGAGCGCTGCTAGACCCAGCCCCTGGCTTGCCGCCGTCGCCCTTTGCCGCAGTCCCCTCGCGCTCCCGCCGCGCAGTCAGCCCGCTGTTCCGGTTGCGCCGATCGTCCCTGAATCGGCTCCTAGCCTGTTCCGGTGCTGACGGGGGTTGCTCCCAGGGTTGCCCTTGCGGTGAAGAAGGGCGGCCAAGGTCTGCTCTTGGGCAAACTTGGTCCTAGCTGGCCTAATAAGTCCTAATTAGCCCTAATCAGTCCCAAACCAGATGATTTTAGGGAAAATCTCACGTTGGCGCTCCCGCCCCGAACACTCTTTTGTTCCCCTTGCCCGGTCCCTCAGCACAGTCGAAAGGGGAGAGGCAATGCCCTCAGCGGTAGCCGAAGGGGGGAGAAGGGCCAAGGTGAGATCGACCCACCTTTTAAGTGTGTGTGTTGCCTTTATATTTTTTATTTTTTTGTGAGGAGTGAGGAGCCATGGCTACCCCCCGTAAGTGGGTTTATCCCTTGACTGCTCTGATGTTGGGTTTGCAAGCCGGACAAGCAATCCCAGCCCTAGCCCAGAGCGAGATTGAAAACCAAACTGAAGAACTGACTGAAGTTTCGACGACTACGACTGCTGCCCCGGCCTCGATCGATCCTGCGGCTGCTCTGTCCCTAGCCCTAGACTCCCCCGCCGACCAAAAGTTCCAAGGGGATGTTGCGCCAGTGGGAGTGACGACAGCGGCGATCGAAGCCGCAACGGGTTCTGCAACTAGCTCTGTAGCTGCTGCGGCAACGGGTTCCACAACCGAGCCTCTGGTTACGAGTGAGGTGCTGGTCCCTGGGCTGAACCCGATCGCCGCCGGTTCTGGTTCTACCTCTCTGTTGGCCCAAACGGGAGACTCCGCCGCTGACACAACGGCCTCTGCTGCAACCTCCTCCGTAACCCCCTCCGTTGGGCTGGATGCTGCGGGTGCTGCGATCGATCTCAACACTGCGCCCCGTGCCGGTTCCCTGACGCTACCCACCTTTGACCTCACGGAAGCCTTTGCCCTCGATCCCAATGCCCCCGAAGTGCCGGTGGAGCAACTCCGCAACATTGAGGCAGAGCACTGGGCGGCCCAAGCGGTGAAGCAAATGGGCGATCGCTACGAGTGCTACACCACAGGGGATCCCTTTGCCACCAAGGCCGCCATCACCCGCTATGAATTTGCGGCCTACATGGAGCCGTGCCTAGAAAAGCTCAACGACCTGATTGAGTCGGAAACTGCCGATCGGCCCAACCGTGAAGACATCGCCGTCATCCAACGGCTTCAAGAGGAATTTTCCGCTGAGCTAGCCACCCTCAAAGGCCGCATCGATGGCGTGGAAGAGCGCCTGGATACCCTGGAAGCCAATCGCTTCTCGGAAAGAACCAAGCTTTTCGGTATCGGCAGCTTTTTGCTCTCAGCGGCCTACGGTAACGATGGCAAAGGCTACAATCCTCGCTACCAAAGTACCGTCATTCTGGACTTGGACACCCGCTTTACCGGTACCGACCTCTTTCGGGCGGAAATTCGGGCCTCCAACATGAACTTCATCCGGTCTGCGGAGGTTGCGGGCACGGGGATGTCCCTGCTCAACGTTGTCCCAGAGACCGACTCCCAATATCTCCACATCACGGGCGGGGGCGAGCCACCCAGCGATCAGCCAGACTTTGAAATGTCGGCCCTGTTTTACCAAATCCGCTTTGCCAACAAGGGCTTGCTGCGCTTTGGTACCCACGGGATTACCTCGGACTCCCTGATCCCGGATATGTCCATTATTCCCTCTGCGTCCCTGTACGGGGTGCGTAGCCCCATCTACCGCAACAGTGTTGGCGGCGGGGCCGTTGTCTTTTACCAGTTCAACGACTTGGTATCTTGGGGAGCTTCCTACCTGGTTAAAAACCCCGACTTCTCCAGTTCCAAGGATCTGTTTAATGGCCGCTACGGTGCCCTCACCCAGGTGACCTTGACCCCCACCCCCAAGCTGGGGATTGCCCTCACCTATGGTCGTCATAACTCTGACGGTCGCCCAATTTGGGCCGGAACCGGCAGCGAAAATACCAGTTTTCCCTTTGGCTTTCTCCTGCCCACCAGCGATCGTAATTTCCCAGAAGGGACCGGCATTAACCGCATTGGGGCCAATGTCAATGACTTTGGTTTAGGGGTGCGCTACCAAGCGACCAAGCAGGTCACCGTGGGCGGCTGGTTTGGCTACAGTGCTGCAACGGCGGTGGACAGTGCCAACTTTGCTGGGGGGGCCAGTGAGGGTGATGATGCCCGCATTATGTACTGGGCCGCTGGGATGAAGGTCCAGGATTTGGGTCGCCGGGGGAACCAGTTGGGCTTCCTGGTGGGGATGCCGCCCAAGGTGATCGACAACGACTACACGCCGTCGGAAGACACCGGCACGTCCTACCACTTTGAGCTGACCTATCGCCACCGCATCAACAACCGGGTTTATCTCCAGCCCGGTCTCTACTTGGTCACCAATCCGGGTCACACCGCTGGGGCCGAGACCCTGTGGGTGCCCACCCTCAATACCCTCTTTATCTTCTAGGGATGTGCTGCTTGTCCTGGGGCGGGCGGCATAGCCGCCTGTCTCGATTCTCGCAAATGTGCCCCTCATCTTGGGTCGGGGCAAACCCGACTTGGCTTTGGTAGGGGCAAACCCGACTTGGTTTTGGTAGGGGCAATCCCCCCGTGGTTGCCCTGGCTTTGGGCCGAAGAGGGGAGCCACGGGGGCACGACC
>JBMTWK010000120.1:0-8191 GCA_049452395.1 Prochlorothrix sp.
CCCACTACCAACCCCTAGCCCCAGCCCCAGTTCACCCGCCCCGCCCAATTCATCCCCCACAACCCCCACTCCCACCCCCGCCAGTCTTGCCTCCATCGCCGCCAAAAACCAAGCCATCAGCACCCTAACCCGCTACCGCAACACCCAACCCACCGAGGACTACGTAAGCCTGTTGCGCAGCCTCTTCCAGGCCAGGGAGAGCTACCAAGCCGCCCTCGCAACCCTCAAAGCCGAGCAGCGCAACCTCACCACCCAGCGCACCGAAAGCCCCTATCTCAACGCGGTGCCCCTGATTTATGACCCAGAATTTTTGAAAATGACCGATGAGGTCTGGCAAAACACCAAAACGGGCATTTACCAAGCGCTGGAACACATGCTGACCCAGGGCATTGCGCCGGGAATGCCCTCGGACTTACTCGATCGGGCGGTGCGAGTCCAGACCCGCGTGCTGGTGCCCGCAGCCGGGGAACCCCTTGCAGTGGATCTGCTCATGCGGGTGCTGCGGCCTAACCTGGTGCAGGATGCCGATCGCACCAAACTGCTGGCAGAAAAAGCAGCGGAGGCCGTGGAGCCGGTTTATGTCACCATTCGGGCCGGGGAACCGATCGTCGAAATCGGCAATGAAATTACCCAAGCCCAGTTTGTTCTGCTCGATCATTTCAATAAAAGCGAGCGGAGTGCCAATATTTGGGGCCTGGTGGGCTATGGCGTGATGGTTTCCACCGGAGTGGGGGTTTTTGCCCTCGTAGCCACCCGATTTCACCCCAAAATGCGCAACCGCGATCGGGTGCTGATTTTCTTCCTCACCCTCAGCACGCCCCTCTTGGCCCTCAGCAAGCCCCTCTGGGGCATGACCGCCCTGGAAATTAGCAGCCTGCCAGCGGTGGGCATTTTGATGGGGAGCTTCTACGGCTCAACCTTAGGCAGCGTGACCGTGAGCTTGTTAGCGGTGCTTCTACCCTTGGGGCTGAATGTGGATCCAGATATTCTAGTGGCCAGTGCTGCCAGTGGTTTAGTCGCTGCGCAAATTGCCGGACGGCTGCGATCGCGGGAGGAACTGGCCCTGTTAGGAGCCTGTGTTGGCTTAACCCAAGCCTTAATGCAGCTTTTGCTGAGATTAAGCTTTAATGCCGCCGCTGGTCCCGTCTGGTCTTTGCTGTTTCAGGTCGCCGCAACCCAGGGGCTGCAAGGGCTAGCCTGGTGCATTGTCGCCCTGGGCCTCAGTCCCTACCTAGAGCACCTGTTTGACCTGGTAACCCCCATCCGGCTGGCGGAACTGTCGAACCCCAACCGGCCCCTCCTCCAGCGGCTGGCCTCGGAAACCCCCGGCACCTTCCAACACACCCTCTTTGTCGCCACCCTCGCGGAAGCTGCCGCCCGGACTTTGCACTGCAACGTTGAACTGGTGCGGGCGGGAACTCTTTACCATGACATTGGCAAAATGCACGATCCCCAGGGCTTTATTGAGAACCAGATGGGGGGAACCAATAAACACGACGAAATTAACGATCCCTGGCGCAGTGCTGACATTATTAAAAAGCATGTCAGCGAGGGGTTGGTGATGGCGCGGCGGTGCCGGTTGCCCGGTGCCATTACGGCCTTTATCCCAGAACACCAAGGCACGATGCAGATCGCCTATTTCTATCACCAAGCCCAAAAATACCACCAGGAAAACCCAGAACAGTATCCCTTGAAGGAAAGCGACTTCCGCTATCCCGGCCCCATTCCCCAGTCCCGCGAAACCGGCATTGTCATGCTGGCGGACTCCTGCGAAGCAGCCTTGCGATCGCTCAAGGATGCCACCCCCGAAGCCGCCCTAGCCATGGTGCGCAAAATTATTCGCGGACGCTGGCAGGATCAGCAATTGGTCGATTCTGGCCTCAAGCAGGAGGAAATGGACAGGATCGCCGAGGTCTTTGTCCAAATCTGGCAACAGTTCCACCACAAGCGCATCCCCTACCCCCCGGCCATTAACCCAGCCCTGACCCGATCGCCCGTGTCCCCGCCCCCCTTGGGCCTCAACCCCTAGGTAATGCTAGGTAATGCTAGGTAATAGCATCCAGCGATCGTGCCCACTCGCCCAAATTGCCGGACAGATGCTCCTGGCAGCGATCGCAGTAAAACTGCGCTGGTCCATCCTCAAAATCTCCGCCGATCGGCAACTGAGCCAGCACCCGATCGAACTGCTCCCGCGCCGTCCGGTAGTCCTGCTGTTGATAGGCCAGCACCCCCGCCTCAAATTGGGCCAAAGTCGCCGTTTTATAGGCAACTAAGGTGGGCGGATCCGCTGCATAGACTTCGTAGATATCAACCGCCTCTTCCACCCCCCGCACCTTCGCCGAACCAAGATGGCGGTGGGCATAGCTGTGCTGCAACTGATCCAGCGTTGCCTGGGTAATAATCAGCGAAACCTTAAATTCCTTCGTTAAACCCTCAACCCTAGAGTCCCGGTTCACATCACTGCCCATCACCGTCGTATCCCAGCGATTTTAGCCCCCAACGGTGCCTAGGATAATTTGGCCCGTGTGGATGCCAATGCCGATCTTGATGGGGTCAAGCTGGGACTGGGCACGATCGCCATTGTACGCCCCCAACTTCTCTAGCATGGCTAAACCCGCAGAAACCGCCCGATCGGGGTTGTTTTCCCCTTCAAACAAGGCCATAATCGCATCCCCAATGTATTTATCAATAAAGCCCTTATTTTGGGAAATGGCCGGTTCCATGTGGCTCAAGTAGTCATTGATAAACTGAAAGGTCTCCGCAGCGGTCAGGGTCTCGCTGAGTTTAGTAAAGGAGCGAATATCAGAAAACAAGACCGTCATCGCCAAAGACTTGCTATCACCGATACTCACCTCACTGGGTTGGCGATAGCCCAGTAAATCGAGGAAATTAGACGGCACAAAGTGGCTAAAGGCAATAAACGTATCCCGCAACTGCACAGACATCAACTCAAAGGTTTGGCCCAAGTGGTACAGCTCAAAGGGGTTCTTGTCTAAAAGCAAATTTTGGGGTTCCCCCTCCTGGTTCACCGTCGTCACCAGGCGCTGAGTCGCTTGCTCCAACTGCTCCACGGGGCGAATAATCCGAGCCGCCATGGCCAAACTGGACCCCAAAGACAGCGCCACCGCCAGCACACAGAGGACTAACGTAATTTGGTTGCCCCGATCGATCGTCGCCATAAAATAGCTGCGGGGAATCACAATATACACCTGTCCCTGAAGACCATAGGACTCCTTAAACTCCCAGCGGGTCCAAAACCAGCCCCCTCGGCGATAGAGCGGGTAAAGTCCTGGGGAATCCGTTGTTTCCTGCACGGGGAGGCTCACTAGCTCACGAATCATCGGATCCTCCACCGTAGCCGCTTGGGTCAAGGCCAAAGCACCCGCCTGATTGGGGTCACAGGTTCCTTCCACCTGCTGGGAACTGGCCAACAACGTACCATCCTGCGCCACCACAAAAATCCGGCCCTCCTCCCCGATCGCCCCTTCCCCCATCTTCAGTTGCGCCAAAACCTCTCGCAAAAAGTCCCGCACATCCGAAAACAAAAAATCCCCTCCCAACACGCCCAAGACCTCCCCTTGGCGAATCACCGGCTGTATCGCCGTAATCACCGGGGTTCCCGTCGATTCATCGCAATAGGGCGGACTCCAGCCCCCTAGGTTAGTCCCCTGGGCCAAGTTCCGCTCCGCAAGCTTCAGACCCGTTTGGTACCAAGGGCGCTGGCGAGGGTCGTAGGGCTGGGGTGGGGGCGGGTCCAGGGGCGTTGTGGCGATCTGACCTTGGGCATTCACCGCATATTGCCGCAAAAGATTCTGAGTCGAAGCATCAGCGCGAGAAACGGCTAAAGTCCAGGCTCCTGCCCGATCTTCCGGAACGACGGGACGATATTCCGCCCCGGAAAAGGTGCCCGTTGCTGTGCCCATATAGAGGTGATTGAGGGAGCGGCTCCATGCATGGTGCTGGGGACCGGACTGCACGGGGGAGCGGTTTGGGACGGGGACAGCGGCGGGATTGGGAGCAGACTCTGGGGCGGGATGGGGGACAGACTCTGGGGCAGCGGCGGGATCGGGGGTGCCAGACGACGGTAAAGCAAGGGAGAGGCTGGGGTCTGCGGCGATCGGACTACTGGCAAAGGCGGCTTCAAACTGTCGCAAAAAATGCTGTTCTAGGCTGCGGGGTTGGTTAGGATCGAGCGTCCCCGCCGCGATCGATCGGGCTGTGGATTGATTAATAAAGTGCGACGTGGCCAGATAGGTGCGCAATTGTTGCCGCAGTAACTATTCAGGGGTCTACGAAGTTAGTAGGGTTTCAGCCCTCCGATCGGAGTCCGAAGCAGCTCAAACCATACCAATCCAGGATTTTCAGAGCCTGAAACCCGCATTCTTCCGTGACCCCCTGAATGGTTACGTTGCCGCACACGATCGGACATTTGCCCCATCAAAGTTTCTGCTAACTCTTCCACCGCTGCTTGGCTATTGCGATAGGCGAGGGTTCCCACCAACCCAGCCGGTAACAGGGTAAGGACAATAAAAGGGACGGTAATAAAGGTGCGAATGGAAATACCCATGGTGCACGCTGTTCCCAAGACAAGGGTTGCATCAGCTTATAACCTATCACTACTTCGACCCCCTGCCACGGGAGAGACCGCACCCACCCCGACAACCTCGAACTCGCATCCCCATTACGATAGGATGATGCTGTTAGCCCCGCTCTTTTTACCCATGTCTTTGCCACTGTCTGCCCAAACCCTGTTACAAATTCTCTTATTAGGCTTAATTTGCACCTCCCTGGGTTTTTATGGTGCATCTGCCCTGGCAACTTGGTCTTTTTTTAGCCGTCGCCGCACCCTACCGCACTTTACTCCCCAAGCTGTTTCAATTTTAATTCCGGTGCGTGGCGTAGATGAGGGGGCACTCGCCAACTGGGACTCCTTTTGTAACCAAGACTATGACCGCTATGAAGTGTTGTTTGGGGTCATGGATGCCGATGATCCCGCAGTGCCGATTTTGCAGGGGTTAACGGAGCAGTATCCCGATCGCGTGCGCCTGCTCACCCCTCTCCCGGCACGGGGCATTAATCATCAAATTAGCAATCTCTCCTATTTAGTCGAAGCGGCGCAATATGAACAAGTTATCTTCGCCGATAGCGATATTCGCGTCACTCGCGACTATTTAAGCTGGGTTACGGCTCCCCTCGCCGATGAGCAGGTGGGCGTGGTGACCTGTGGCTACCTCGATCCTCAGCCCAGCCAGTGGGGGGCAGCTTTGGCAGCGTTGGGCCGATCGGTGGACTTTATCCCCAGTGTGCTCATTGCCCGCGCCCTGGATGGCAAGCTGAAATTTGCCCTAGGGCCAACGATCGCCACCCGCAAGTCTGTTTTAGAAGCCTTTGGCGGTCTGCGCCACGTTTTTAACCGCATTGGCTCCGATTTCCACATTGGTCGCCTTGCCAATAGTGTTGGCTACCGCGTTGAGCTATCCCCCTATATCTTGGGCAATGACTGTGGCCAGGAATCCCCCGGTGATGTCTTTCAGCGGGAACTGCGCTGGAGCCGCACCATTCGCTGGAATCGCGGTGCCCAATACTACGGCATTGGGGTCACCCATGGCACGGTTTACGGCTTGCTGCTGGTCTTGGTGTCGGGACTGCAACCCTGGGCCTGGGCGGTGTGGGGCGTAACCTTGGCGGTGCGGTGGCTCCAGGCAGCGGTGAGCATTGGAATGCTGCGATCGCCCGGTCTTTGGCCCTGGCTCTGGCTGCTGCCCCTGCGGGACTGGATGACCTTTGTGATTTGGCTGGCGGGATCCTATGGCCAAACGGTATTTTGGCGGGGGCGCTGGCTCCAGGTGGGCGACAAGGGCAGTCTTCAGGAATTATCGCGATAGATCTAGAATTATCTCGATAGCCCTACCCTAGTCATCGCCAAAAGGACCAAACCCCATGGCCGCAAAACGGAAGTCTAAATCCCCCAGCGATCGCACCGTCTACCGCGAATTTGGCAGTACCGATGCTGCCTTCGATCGGCCCGCTACCCCCGATCTCCCCCCCAACCAGCAAGACCTCCGCATTCAAGCTTCCCGCAAAGGCCGAGGCGGCAAAACCGTTACCGTCATCAGCGGCTTCCAAACCAACGCCGACACCCTCAAAGCCCTGCTCAAAACCCTCAAAGGCCAATGCGGCAGCGGGGGCACCGTTAAGGACCAAACCCTCGAAATCCAAGGCGACCACCGCGAAACCCTACGGGATAGCCTCCTAAAGCTGGGCTATCGGGCCAAAATCAGCGGCGGCTAGGCAAAAGCCAGGAAACCTGACCCCTACCAACCCAGGCAGTTAACCCACCCCAGGGAGATAGCCCCCATTAACCCGCCAGTCGTGGGTAAGACAAGATCCCCTAAGATAGGTGAGGCCATCTTCTCCCTTGAAGTCATCAAGGATCCCGTCAGCCCTATGCGTTGTCTCAAAACCGTTGTTGCCCTACGTCGCTACTTAGAACTGGTGCGCTGGGGAGCACTAACCCCCAAACCGGAGGGAACGCCCCCCCCAAGCTTTGGCCTTGTTCCCACCATGGGAGCCTTACACCAGGGGCACTTAAGCTTAATTGAGCGGGCAAGACGGGAAAATGCAGTGGTAATCGTCAGTATTTTTGTCAATCCCCTCCAATTTGCCCCCCAGGAAGACCTAGACAGCTATCCACGCCCCTTAGAGTCAGACCTAGCCCAGTGCGAACAGGCAGGAGTTGATGTGGTCTTTGCGCCCAGTCCTGAGGAATTCTACGGCCTTGAACAACTGGGGGCGGGCTTGAGCGATCGGGTCACCCAAGTCATCCCCCCGATCGCCATGACCCAAGTCCTCTGCGGTCGATCGCGCCCCACCCACTTCCAAGGGGTAGCAACCGTTGTCACCAAGCTTTTAGGATTAATTCAGCCCGATCGGGCCTATTTTGGCCAGAAAGATGCCCAGCAGTTAGCGATTCTCAAAACCCTCGTCCGGGATCTCAATCTCCCCAGCCAAATCGTCGGCTGTCCCATTGTCCGCGAAGCCTCCGGTCTCGCCCTCAGTTCCCGCAACCGCTACCTCAACCCTGACCAACAGCACCACGCCACCCTCCTCTCCCGCAGCCTCCAAGCCGCCCAAACCCAATTCCAGCAGGGGGAACACTCCGCCACCGCCCTACTGAACACCGTCGCCCAAACCCTCGCCACGGAACCCAGCCTCACCGTCGATTACGTCGAGCTAGTCGATCCAGATAGCCTGAAACCCCTAGAAACCATTGAAAATCGGGGATTATTAGCCCTAGCGGTGAAGGTGGGCAAAGCCAGACTGATCGATAATGTGGTGCTGATCAAGCGCCAGCCGATCGTCGCCCTGGATGGTCCCGCCGGAGCCGGAAAATCCACCGTAACGCGGCGAGTAGCGGCAGCGCTAGGGCTGCTGTACTTGGATACGGGGGCGATGTACCGCGCTGTAACGTGGCTCGTGCTGAAAACGGGGCTAGATCTCGACGACGAGGCCGCGATCGCCGAATTACTCAGCCAGAGCCAAATCCAACTCCAACCGGGCACCCCCGATCCGGCCCATCCCCAAGACTTGCCCCCGGTGCGGGTTTGGGTAACTTGGCCCGACCGCGCTGACAAGGGGATAGTGCAACAACAAGAGGAAATAACCGCTGCTATTCGGACCCCTGAGGTAACAGGCCAAGTTTCCCGCATTGCAGCCCAACCAGCGGTCAGAGCAGCCCTTGTGCGCCAACAGCAGCAGTATGGCCAGCAGGGGGGACTGGTTGCCGAAGGGCGGGATATTGGCACAACGGTGTTTCCCGATGCCGAGGTTAAGGTCTTCCTAACCGCCTCCAATGCAGAGCGGGCCAGACGACGACAACAGGATATGCTCAACCAGGGCCAGCCCGCCCCGGATTTAGCCCAGTTGGAGGCAGAAATTGCCGAACGCGATCGCCAAGATAGCTCCCGCCAAGTTTCTCCCCTCATTAAGGCCGCCGATGCCGTGGAGTTACTCACCGATGGTCTCACCATTGAGGAAGTCACCCAAAAAATCATCGACCTCTACCACGATCGCCTCACCCCCCCCTAGCGATCGCCGATTTCCTCCCCTGGGATCGCCGATTTGCAATCGGCCTCTTCTTCCCCCTAGGATCGCCGATTTGCAATCGGCTTCTTCTTCCCCCCTTATCCCC
>JBMTWK010000121.1:0-8122 GCA_049452395.1 Prochlorothrix sp.
GGCACCGCCCTCACCGTCACCGGCCTCCCCCTCACCGACTCCCTCCCCGCCCACACCACCCAAACCTACCGCTACAGCGTCCACCCCAGCCGTCGGGGGGTGCTGCACTGGGGTGATCTGCAACTGCGGCAATGCAGTCCTTGGGGATTGGTCTGGCACAGTTGGAAGGTGGCCCAACCGGCCCAAACCCAGGTTTATCCCGATTTGGTGGGGCTGCGGGAGTTGTCGATTCGGCTGACCTTGCAGTCGGCGGGGAGTCTGCGGAAGCAGCGGCGGTGGGGCATGGGGACGGAGTTTGCAGAGCTGCGGGACTATGGGGCGGGGGATGATTTGCGGCTGATGGACTGGAAGGCGACGGCGCGGCGGGGCCAGCCCTTGGTGCGGGTGCTGGAGCCGGAACAGGAGCAAACCTTGGTGATTCTGCTCGATCGGGGTCGCCTGATGACGGCCCAAGTCCAGGGGATGCAGCGCTTTGACTGGGCCATTAATGCGGCCTTGGCCTTGGCCTTGGCGGGGTTGCACCGGGGCGATCGGGTGGGGTTGGGGGTGTTCGATCGATCGGTCCACACCTGGATTCCCCCCCAACGGGGCCAGTCCCACCTCTCCACCTTAATTGAAGCCATCACCCCCCTCGAAGCCGTCCTAGAAGAGCCGGACTATGTGGGGGCCGTCACCACGGTCCTGCGCCACCAAACCCGCCGCGCCTTAGTGGTGATTTTGACGGATTTGGTCGATGCGATCGCCTCCTCAGAACTGCTGGCCGCCCTCGCCCGCCTCAGTCCCCGCTATTTACCCTTTGGCGTTGCCCTCCGGGATCCCCTCATGGATCAGCAAGCTATGGCCGCCGCTGCCACAGTCCCCGCCGCCTTCAACCGAGCCGTAGCCTTGGATCTGTTAGCCCAGCGACGGCTAGCCTTTGCCCAGGTCAAACAGCAGGGCGCACTGGTCCTCGATGCCCCCGCTCCCCAAATCCAGACCGACCTTGTGGATGCCTATCTGCGCCTCAAGGCCCGCAACCGTCTTTAGGCAAGCTCTGGTGAAATCCTTGAGAGGGGACCACTTCCGGGTAAAATCGTTCGAGACCGATCGCAGACTATCCCGGATAACCTCGCCCACCCATGACCACCACCCTAGCCCGCACCATCACCGCTTTCCCCCTTGCTGCCGTCGTTAAACAAGACAGTATCAAGCTTGCCTTAGTGTTGGCCGCGATCGATCCCGGTTTAGGGGGGGTTGTCATCGCCGGACGACGGGGCACCGCCAAATCCGTCATGGCCCGCGCCCTCCATGCTCTGCTGCCCCCGATCGAAGTCCTCTGCAATTCCCTTAACTGCGACCCCCAAAATCCCAGCGAGTGGGACGAAGACACCGCCGATCGCCTCGACCCCAAGACCCCCCTCGAAGATCTGCCCACCCAAGTCATCCCCGCCCCCTTCATCCAGCTCCCCCTGGGCACCACCGAAGATCGCCTCCTTGGCTCCGTAGATGTCACCCAGTCCATGAAGCGGGGCGAAACCATTTTTCAGCCGGGACTGCTGGCGGAAAGCCATCGCGGCGTGCTCTATGTCGATGAAATTAACCTCCTCGATGAGCAAATCGCCAACCTGCTGCTGACCACCCTCACCGATGGCTATAACCGCGTTGAGCGGGAGGGCATTAGCTTTGGACACCCCTGTCGGCCCCTGTTGATTGCCACCTATAACCCGGAGGAGGGGAATTTACGATCGCACCTCCTCGATCGCATCGCCATTGCCCTCTCCGCCGATATGACCCTAGAAATGGGCGATCGGGTCAATGCCGTGCAGCAGTCCCTCAACTATGCCAAAGACCCCCTCGGCTTTATCGAGAGCTACGACGAGGAAACCGAAGGTTTAAAGACCCAGATTTTGCTAGCGCGGGAATGGCTCAAGGATGTGACCATTAGCCAGGAGCAAATCGGTTATTTGGTCAATGAGGCCATTCGGGGCCAAGTCCAGGGGCACCGGGCCGAACTGTTCGCGATCCGGGTGGCTAAGGCCGCTGCGGCCCTAGAGGGGCGGACCACGGTCAATGCAGAGGATCTACGCACAGCGGTCAAGCTGGTGATTCTGCCCCGCGCCAAGGTCATCGAGATGCCGCCCCCCGAAGACGAGCAGCCACAGACCCCCCCACCGCCGCCCCCTGAGGACAATCTGGAGGATCCAGAGAAAGAGGACGAGCCGGACGAGCCGGAAGATGAAACTGAACCGGACCAACCCCAGGAACCGCCCCCATTGCCGGAAGAGTTTATCTTTGACCCGGAAGGGGTGGTCATGGACCCAGAGGTCATGAGTTTTGCCCAGAATATGAGCCGTCAGGGTAAATCCGGCGCTCGATCGATGATTTTCTCCGAAGATCGCGGTCGCTATATTAAACCCTTACTGCCTCGCGGCCCCGTGCGGCGGGTGGCGGTGGATGCAACCCTACGGGCAGCGGCTCCCTACCAAAAGTCCCGGCGAGAACGCCAACCCGATCGCAAGGTCATCGTCGAAGAGGCCGATCTGCGGGCCAAGCAACTGGTGCGCAAGGCCGGTGCCCTGGTGGTGTTTTTGGTGGATGCATCGGGATCCATGGCCGTTAACCGGATGCAGTCGGCGAAAGGGGCCGTGATGCGCCTCCTCACGGAAGCCTACGAGAACCGAGACCAAATTTCCCTAATTCCCTTCCGGGGTGAGCAGGCCGAGGTGCTGTTACCCCCCACCCGATCGATCACCGCTGCCCGCAAACGCCTGGAAAAAATGCCCTGTGGCGGCGGCTCTCCCCTCGCCCATGGCCTCACCCAAGCGGTGCGCGTGGGCCTCAATGCCATGCAGTCCGGCGACATTGGCCAAGTCGTCCTGGTCGCCATCACCGACGGTCGCGGCAATATTCCCCTCTCCCGCTCCCTCGGTCAGCCCGTCCTGGAAGATGATCCCAAGCCCGATATCAAAGCGGAGCTACTGGACATTGCCGGTCGCATTCGGGCGCTAGGGATGAAGCTGTTGGTGATTGATACGGAAAATAAGTTTATTTCCACCGGATTCGCCAAGGAACTGGCCCAGCGGGCCGGAGGCGTTTACTATCACTTACCCAAGGCCACGGATCAGGCGATCGCCGCCATGACCCAAAACGCCATCCGCAACACCCTAGGCTAGTCCCCACCCACCTGGCCTATCAGCGAGATGGCACTACTAGGGACTCCCAGTCTATGGCTCAACTTGAAGATCTAACGCCTGGTGCGATTGTCAAAGGGGTTTTGCCCCACCAAACCGTGACTGTCATCAGTACCCAGTGGCATGGAGATGTACTGGAGTTAACTTACAAAAATACCAGTGGGCAGCCTTATACAGAACTGCTACTGCGAGATCGGGAGTCGGCTCTAGAGCTTGTGACCGAGGGAAGACCTTGGAGCTTTGATGGGGATGGAGAACTGCTGCGTCTGGTGTCAGAGGCTCATCGGATTCGGCTGGCCCATCTATTTGACCCTCTATTAGCGGTACATACCTCTTTGGTAGACCCGCTCCCCCATCAAATTACTGCCGTATATAGTGAAATGCTAAGTCGCCAACCGTTGCGGTTTCTGCTGGCGGATGACCCTGGAGCCGGGAAAACGATCATGGCGGGGTTATTTATTCGGGAACTTCTGATTCGGGGGGACTTACAGCGTTGCTTAATTGTTTGTCCAGGTAGTTTGGCGGTGCAGTGGCAGGATGAACTTTTTCAGAAGTTCCACCTCCCCTTTGAAATTTTGACGAACGATCGCCTTGAAGCAGCCCGTACCGGGAATGCTTTTGCCGAGATGCCTCTGCTCATCGCCCGTTTAGATCAGTTGAGTCGAAATGCGGATCTACAAGCAAAGCTGGGGGCAACTGATTGGGATTTAGTCGTGGTCGATGAAGCCCATAAACTATCGGCTGCATTTTTTAGTGGAGAAATCAAAGAAACCAAGCGCTATAAGCTCGGAAAGCTGTTATCGACGGTGACACGCCATTTTCTATTGATGACAGCAACGCCTCATAACGGTAAGGAAGAGGATTTTCAGTTATTTTTGGCGCTTCTAGATGGCGATCGTTTTGAGGGGCGGTTTCGGGATGGGGTTCATGTCTGTGACACTTCGGATCTTATGCGACGCTTTGTTAAGGAAGATCTCCTTAAGTTTGATGGGAAGCCGCTTTTCCCAGAACGGCGGGCATATACAGTTCAATATGAACTATCTCAGCTAGAATCCGTCTTATATAAGCAGGTAACAGATTACGTCCGGGAAGAGTTTAACCGGGCAGAAGCTTTGGCTAGTGATGGTCGTAGGGGGACGGTTGGCTTTGCCCTGACCATTCTGCAACGTCGTCTAGCCTCCTCCCCAGAAGCAATTTATCAATCTCTCAAGCGACGGCGGGAGCGGCTGCAACAACGGCTCCGGGAGGAAAAACTCTTAAGACGGGGGCTAAACGCTGAGCTTGAGTTTGGAACAACGATTAATTTGGATGACTGGGACGACGACTTTGAAGATGCTTCCAGTGAGGAGCGAGAGGCGACGGAAGAAGAAGTGGTCGATCGGGCGACGGCAGCACGAACCATCGCTGAACTCCAGACCGAAATTGACCAGCTTAACCGCCTGGAAGCGTTGGCGCTGCGGGTGCGTCGGGGGGGGAAGGATCGCAAGTGGGATGAGCTATCCAAGCTATTGCAAAGTGAAGCGGAGATGTTTGATGCAGGAGGGCATCGCCGTAAGTTGGTGCTGTTTACGGAGCATCGGGATACCCTCAATTATTTAGTCCGGCAAATTACAACGCTGTTAGGGAAGGTGGAAGCAGTGGTGACGATTCATGGCGGGATGGGCCGGGAGGAGCGCAAGAAGGCAGAAGAGGCTTTTAAGCAAGATGTGGCGGTGCAGGTGTTGGTGGCGACGGATGCTGCGGGGGAAGGGATTAACCTACAACGGGCACACCTAATGGTGAACTATGATCTGCCCTGGAACCCGAACCGCCTAGAACAACGCTTTGGCCGTATTCACCGGATTGGCCAGACGGAAGTGTGTCACCTCTGGAACTTAGTGGCGGCAGAGACCCGCGAGGGGGATGTCTATCTATCGCTGTTGCGGAAGTTGGAGGTGGAGCAGCAGGCATTGGGGGGGAAGGTGTTTGATGTGTTGGGGAAGGCGATCGCCGGGAAGGAACTGCGAGAACTGCTGATTGAGGCGATTCGCTATGGCGATCGACCGGAGGTAAAAGCCAAACTCGATCGAGCCGTGGCCGATCGACTAGACCAGCAGCGCTTGCGATTGCTATTGGAAGAGCACGCCTTAGCCCACGACTCGATGGATGCGTCTAAGGTGCAGGAGATTCGGGCGGAAATGGAACGGGCAGAGGCCCGTAAGCTCCAGCCCCACTTTATTGCCGCTTTTTTTCTGGAGGCATTCCAGCGTCTGGGGGGAACGATTCGCCAGCGGGAACCCAAGCGCTATGAAATTACCCATGTTCCGGCAGTGATTCGGAACCGAGATCACCTGATTGGTGTGGGAGAGGCTGTCCTGAAGCGCTATGAGCGGATTTGCTTTGCTAAGGATCTCATCAGTGTTCCGGGTAAGCCCTTGGCGGATTTTGTCTGTCCGGGTCATCCCCTGCTGGATGCCACGATCGATCTCATCCTAGAGCGCTACCGCGATCTGTTACGCCAAGGGGCCGTGTTGGTGGATGGGGCGGATTTCGGTGAAACCGTGCGGGCCTTAGTTTACCTAGAGCATTCAATTCAAGATGCGGGGAGCGATCGGGACGGGCGGCGGCGGGTGGTGTCGCGCCGGATGCAGTATGTGGAACTGACGAGTACAGGGGAGGCGATCGGGGCAGGATATGCCCCCTATTTGGACTATCGGCCCCTCGCGGAGGCAGAAAAGTCTCTGGTGGAAGAGAGCTTGAACGGGCTGGGTCTACGGGAAGATATTGAGCGCAAGGCCATGGGCTATGCGATCGCCCAGTTAGTGCCTCCTCATCTCCAGGAACTGCGCCAGTGCAAGGAAGCCTTAATCGATAAAACAGTGCGGGCGGTGCGCGATCGCCTCACCAAGGAAATTAACTACTGGGATCAACGGGCAACAGCATTACGGTTGCAGGAACAGGCCGGAAAACCCAACGCAAAGCTCAACTCGGCCAAGGCCCAGCAACGGGCGGATGACTTGGCAACCCGGCTGCAACGGCGTTTGGGGGAATTGGAGCAGGAGCGTCAGTTGGCTCCTCTGCTGCCCGTGGTTGTGGGTGGGGCTTTGATTATTCCGATCGGGCTGCTGCAACGGCTCCAAGGAAAACGGGAAGCGGCGACCAGTCCCTTTGCCAGGGAAACAAAGCGGGTTGAGCTAGCCGCAATGGATGCAGTCATGGCCGCAGAACGGGCGTTGGGCTATGAACCACGGGATGTCAGCGATCGCAAATGTGGCTATGACATTGAATCGGTGGTGCCGGGGACTGGGCAGTTACGATTTATCGAGGTGAAGGGCAGGATAGAGGGGGCTGAAACGGTTACAGTCACTAAAAACGAAATCCTGGCAGCGCTCAATAAACCGGATAACTTTATTTTGGCGTTGGTGCAGGTTCCTGCGGATCAGAATTTCCCAGAGGAGGATGCGTTTGCGGTGCGCGAGTCTGGTGGTGATCAGGTTCAAGGCAGGGGTTGTATCTTGCGCTATGTTAAGGAACCGTTCCAACAGCCAGATTTTCGATCGTGTAGTGTGAACTACCCCTGGAAAGCGTTGTGGGATGGAGGATATGAACCACAGAGGCACGGAGGGCACGGAGATGGAGTTGGATGAAATATCGGGACAGGTGATTGGGGCGGCGATCGCGGTGCATCGAGAGTTGGGGCCGGGGTTGTTGGAGTCGGCTTATGAGGCTTGCTTGGTGTATGAGTTACGTCACCAGGGTGTGCGGGTGGCGCAACAGGTGCCTCAGCCGGTTTTTTATAAGGGGTTGCAGTTGGAGTGTGGTTATCGGTTAGATTTGTTGGTGGACGATCGGGTAATCGTGGAGTTAAAGGCGGTGGAAACCTTGCTACCGATCCACCAAGCCCAACTTTTGACCTATCTCAAACTGCGCAAACTCCGCCTGGGTCTCCTCATCAACTTCAACGTCCCCATCCTCAAAAACGGCATCAAACGCCTCCTCAACGGCTAAATCTCTGTGCCCCCTGTGTCTCTGTGGTTCCTTTAACTATGACCTACCGCAAAAAGCTAATCGAAGTGGCTCTCCCCCTAGAAGCGATCAATATGGAGGCGGCACGGGAGAAGTCGATCCGCCATGGGCATCCTTCGACGTTGCATTTGTGGTGGGCGCGGCGACCGTTGGCGGCTTGTCGGGCGGTGTTGTGGGCTTCGTTGGTGGATGATCCGTCCAGTTGGCCGGAGAAGTTCCCTACGGAGGTGGACCAACGACGGGAGCGGCAGCGGTTGTTTGATATTTTGGGGCGGATTGTTGTTGAGACGGACAAAAAGGGTAAGCCGAAGCAGGTGGTGGTGGGGCTGGTGTCTTGGAATCAGGTCAATGATGCTAATTCTGGAGTTTTAGAGGCGGCCCAGCGGGAGATTGCGCGGTGTTTGGCTTGGGAGCGGGGGGAGGAGCCACCAACTCAGCCGGAGGCGGTGCGGGAATATATCGCGAAGTATGCGCCCCCGGCCTATGACCCGTTTGCGGGAGGGGGTTCGATTCCTTTAGAGGCCCAAAGACTGGGGTTAGAAGCTCATGCCAGCGATCTGAATCCCGTTGCAGTCCTGATTAATAAGGCGTTAATCGAAATTCCACCGAAGTTTAAGGATTTACCCCCTGTAAACCCAGAGAATCGCCGTAAGAAGAATATTTCATCCTGGCGAGGTGCCCAAGGGTTGGCGGCGGATGTGCGGTTTTATGGGGCGTGGATGCGAGAGCGGGCGTTTGAGCAGATTGGGCATTTGTATCCGAGGGTGAAAATTAACCCCGGAGACACGGAGGGCACGGACGCAACGGTGATTGCGTGGTTGTGGGCGCGGACGGTGAAGTGTCCAAACCCGGCTTGTGGTTGTGCGATGCCGTTGGTGCGGAGTTTTCAGCTTTCGACGAAGAAGGGGAAGGAGGCTTGGGTTGAGCCGATTATTCACCACGGAGAC
>JBMTWK010000122.1:0-8058 GCA_049452395.1 Prochlorothrix sp.
GTCCCCCGCCCAAACTCCCGCCCCAAGGCTGGGAGACCGTAGGTCTCTGGAGCCACCCGCTCCACCAGGTTTAACTGCACCAACTGCCGCCGCGCCTGTTCTAACTGCTTGGGTTCCAACAGGAAACACCACTGCTCCGGTTCCGGCAAATCCCCTCGCCATCGCATCCACCACCGCCGCTGGGGACGGGGCAACCGGCACCCTTCAACACAGGACTCCATTAAATCCCACGGCACCGGAGCCAACCCCAACAGAGCCATTAGCCCCAGTAACTGCTGCTCTGGGGCGATGAGCTTGGCCCAACTCAACTCAAAGGCGGCTTGCACCGGGGTTAAAGCTTCATTGGTTAGCCGCTCCTGTTGCAAGCGGTTGTACAGATCCGCAAGGCTCAAATCCGGCTCCAACCGTAAAAAACTGCCCACCAACTTCAAGCCCAAGGGCAAATAACCCAGCCATTCTGCCACAGTTTCGAGAGCTTGGGGCTGCGCCAAGACACGGGGATCGATCCAGTCTGGATCCTGTGCCCGTAAATGAAGACTGCGGTACAGCAGTTCATAGGCTTGTAAGGGGGGCAAGATTTCCAGATCCAAGCGCTGGAAATCATCCGCTTCTTCCCAACGTTCACGGGTCGTGATCAGCACTTGGAAGCGGGGATCCGTGGGCAAAAGGGGGCGAATACTCTGGAAATCGCTGCCATCATCCCAAATTATAAGGCGATTCCCCTCCGGAAAACGGCTTAGCCACTGCTGATAAATCCACTGCGCCCGCTGTCCATCGGTCTGTACTGAGTCCGACGGTTCCCCCCAGCCCCCAATGGCCACCTCCGTCAAAAAATTAGCCAGCCGTTCTCCCGGCGTTTCCCGCGCCTCCAGCCACCAAATCCCCGCCGGATAGTCCCCTCGGTAGCGCCGCCCATACTCCCGCGCCAGCGCCGTCTTGCCCACACCGCCCAGCCCCGCCGCTGCAATTGCCACCGTCCCCCGCGCCGTCAACAGCCGCCGCAACCGCTCCAACTCTTCCCCCCGCCCCACAAACAGCAGATTAGCGCTGAAATCCCCCTTAAATGGGGCAGGGGAGTCTACTTTTTTTCAGATACACCAAAATTAAGGGTAGGATTGCCCTGAATTTGGATAATCGGCTGCTCCTGGGTTGCAGTAACCATTAAGCCTTGGGAGCCATGGGAGACATTCATCACATTCGTTGCCGTGGGCAGCGACGCAAGCAACTGGCCCAACTCCGCAGCCAACCGCCGCACATCTTCCTCTAAGCCCGCATCCCTCTGCAACACATCATCCACCGCTGCCCCCAACTGCTCCGGCTGTCCCTGCTCCGCCGTCGTCAACAGTTCCGGCCCGCCGGGATGCCCTTGCAGCCCCCCCTCCCACAGCAACTGTCCCAAGCGCTGGATCAACGCCTTTGCCTGGGCCGGTAGCTGCTCCACCGCCCCCTCCCCCAACTTAGCCGCTGCCCCTTCCACAAACTTCTCCAACACCACCTTCGCGGCCGGAGCCGCTAACACCAGGGTTAAGGGTTCTAGCATCGTGATCAAGCCTCAAAATTGCCGATTTGGCCCTAAAGTTATCACCCACTTTTGCCGATCGTCGATCCAGACATCCGGAAAATTTGGTAGGGGTCGTGCCCCTGCCTGTCCTGAGCGCAGCCGAAGGGTGCCGACCCGATTGAGGCCAAAGGCGGGGCAACCACGGGGGGATTGCCCCTACCTAAGGATCCCGTTAGTTGGCAGTAGAGTCTAGTAGCGGCTGCCGGTTTTGCGGTAATGCACAGCGGTTTTGCTGGCCTCATCCAGGAGCTTGCCCTGCTCCACTACGCCATAAATCACCCAATGATCGCCGCACTCCATCCGGTTCGCCACCCGGCACTCCAGATAGGCCAAAGCATCCTGAAGCACCGGAGCGCCACAGGTCGCCGGTTGGGTTGCAATGCCCTCAAAGCGATCGGCCCCCGGCTCAAAAGGCTTGAGGAAATGCTTCTGCACCTCCCGATCGCGGCCCGACGCGAGAACATTCAGCACAAAGCGATCGCCCGTGTGGGTCAAACTTTCCACCGCCCGATCCTTCGCCACCGCCACCGTCAGGCCGGGAGGAGCAAACGTCGCCTGGGACACCCAAGACGCTAGCATCCCGCTGGCCACTTCCCCCTTCTTCGCCGTCAGCACACAGAGGGAACCGAGAATGCGGCCCACCGCCTGCTCCGTTGCCGCCGCCTGACTGTCCTCCAGGGAGCTAATCGCGGCCCGTTCTGCCCGCTTTTTCGCCTTTTTCAGCCCCTGGGCAAAGTCTGTGCCCGATTCCTCGCAAAGTTTCAGGGTTTGATCCGTGGGTTTGAACTTGACGCGGATCGGCTCAAACCCAAAGCTATAGCCCGCATCCTTGAGCTTGCCTTCCAGCAGATCGATCGCCTCCCCGCTCCAGCCAAAGGAGCCAAACACCGCCACAGGCTTGGTTTTGGGCACCGTCGAGAGGAGAATGCCGAGGGCGGTTTGAATGGGCGTGGGGGCATGGCCCCCCAGGGTGGGGGAGCCGATAATAAAGCCATCGCAGCGATCGGCCACCGCCCGGATTTCCTCTGGGCTTGCAATTTCGCAGTTCAAGGTTTCCACCCGCACCCCCGCCTTGGTGATGCCTTGGCCGATCGCCTGGGCCACCGTCGCCGTACTGCCATAGGCCGAGGCATAGATCAGCGCCACCATCAAAGCTTGCTTTTGCTGGACCTGTCCCCATTGGCGATAGGCATCGATTAAGCCCCGCCGCCCCGATCGAATAATGGTCCCATGGCCCGGAGCGATGATTTTCGCCCCTACGCTCTCGATTTTGTCCACGGCTGCTAGGGACTGGGTAAGCTGGGGAGCCATGAGGCAATCGAAGTAATAGCGGTAATCCTCCAAAAATTGCAGCCATTCTTCATCAAAGACCTGATCGCCGCAGTAGTGGAGGCTAAAGAATTTATCGGTAAAAACAATGCCGCTGGCGGTGTCGTAGGTACAGAGGCCACCGGGCCAGCGCGGGGTGGGCACGGGGAGAAATTGCAACTGGTGACCCCGGCCTAGGTCGAGGGTGTCATCCCCCTTAATGACCTGGATTTTAAGCTGATAGTTGGGCAGGTCTGCCGCCATACTGTCTTGGAACAGGCTCTCTAGCACCTTTGCCGCTGGGTTAGAGCAAACGATCGTAACCTGGGGTGCTTTTTGCAGCAGAATGGTTAAAGTTTTGGCGCGGTTGGGGTTAATGTGCCCCAAAATCACATAGTCCAGATCCTTGAAGTCTACCTGTTCGGCAAGGCTGGCAAGAAAGATGGCAGTAAAGGACTCGCCCGGTGGGTCAAAGAGGGCGATTTTTTCCGATCGAATCAAGTAGCTATTGGCCGTTGTCCCGCGCTCTAGGGCATATTCCACTTCAAAGCGGAGGCGATTCCAACTGCGCGATCGCAGGCTGAGGGTATCGCTGCCGATCGAGACCACTTGGACATCCCGCTGACGGGTTTCAGCCGGATTAGCAGCCTCAGGCCGCAGGAAGTTGAGGAAAGTTCTAAAGCCAAAGGATTGGGACATGGTGAGGGAGCGCTTCAGGATCTTTAAAGTATTTCAAGTACTTAAAGCATAGCGCGTCACCGCGAGGGGGGATCTTTGCATTTCTTATGCCGATCTTATGCAGCAGATTATGCAGCAGGTTATGCAGCATCTGACCGCAAAACTGGGGCAACCACGGGGGGTTTGCCCCTACAGAGGGGTTGGGTTTCGGGGTTGGGGTTCGGGGTTGGGGTTCCCAATCCAAGACAAAACCTCCCAAGGCTAACCCGGCCCCCCGATCGTGGCGCTCTCCGTTAAGCGGCGTATTCCGAGCCGACAATCATGGAGCCGATCCCCGCTGTGGTGAAAATTTCCAGCAAAATCGCATGGGGAACCCGCCCGTCAACAATATGGGCCGCCCGCACCCCTTGGGCCAGCGATCGCACACAACAGCCCACCTTGGGAATCATGCCACCGGAGACAATGCCATCATCAATCAGCTTCCGCGCCCCCTGAATATCCACACGGGGGATCAAGGTGCTGGGATCGTGGTAGTCCCGCAAAATTCCGGCTGTATCCGTCAGAAGGATGAGTTTTTCTGCGCCAAGGGCGGCAGCAATCTCCCCCGCGACGGTATCCGCATTAATATTGTAGGCTTGGCCCTCCAGATCCGCCGCAACGCTGGAGACTACGGGAATATAGCCATTGCTGACGAGGGACTCCAGAATATGGGTGTTGACACCGCTGACCTCGCCCACAAAGCCAATGCCTTCATCCCCCTGGGGACGCGCCCGAATCAAGTTGCCGTCTTTACCGCACAGGCCCACGGCACTGCCCCCCGCCCGGTTAATGCGGGCCACTAAGTCCTTATTGACGCGGCCCACCAGCACCATTTCCACCACGTCCATGGTGGGGGCATCGGTTACCCGCAACCCGTTTTTGAACTGGGGTTCAATATTGAGCTTGGTCAGCCAGCTATTAATCTCAGGACCGCCCCCATGGACCACCACGGGCCGCATTCCCACGTAGGACATAAACACAATGTCGCTGATGACGTGTTCCTTGAGGCTGGGGTCTTTCATGGCGGCTCCCCCGTATTTGACCACCACCGTGCGACCGGCAAACTGCTGGATGTAGGGGAGGGCTTCGCTGAGGACTTGGACTTGGGTGGCGTAGTCTTGGGGGGTGGGAATGGGGTTAGCGGACATAGGGCGATCGGGGCAGGGTGATAAGGGTAGAACTGGGAAAATTTGGGAAAAAGTATCGAAGGATACTCTAACCCGGAAGTTTGCCCCCAGATCCCTTAATGGCCCGGAATGTCAGGAATTGGTGATGCAAGGGGGGCGCGGATGCGTTGGCGCAGGGCAATCGGCAGCGGGGCTTGGGGTGATTATAAAAGATAGGGGATAGACCTAAGGAGGGTGTATCCTGCCCGATTGAGAAGCCCTCATCCTGCATCTCTCTCCCAAAGCAGGCGAGGAACGTTGAAAACCCTTGCGCTCTTACACCAAAAAAGTCAACGCACACAGCAGAATTACTGCCACCGTTAGTCCTGTAGACTCTGAATCGTCGTTGTGGGCCGATTGATGGGCCGATTGACTCGAATTATTGCTACTTTTTTCAGCTTTACGTTTTTTATCCCAAGCATCCTTCATCTCCCGTCGGTGCTGCTCCAACTTCTGGTGCTGCTTCAGCCGTCTCTCTTCCTCTTCTCGCCGATCGTGCTCATCTTGTTGCTGTCCCAAATTTTTAGCCATGGAGTCCCCCAAAAAGTTATACATGCTAGAGCAAACTTACCGTTGTGCCCCTAGCCTTCCGGACAAGTTGGGGGAACTGCCGCAGTGGGGGGACTACCCTTGGGCCGATCGAGTCTAAAGCTTCCTAAAGAAAGCCGCACATTGCGCTCAAGCTAGGGCATTCTGGAAGAGGTATCGCGGCTCCCACCCGCTCCATCTGCCCACCCCCCGCGATCGTCTGGAGGGACTATGCAAGACGCTGAGTTTGCCCTCAATCAGGGTTTACAATGCCTGAAAACCAAGGATTATGACGGGGCGATCGTGGCCTTTGACCAAGCGATCGCGGCCTATCCCCACTTTGCTGCGGCCTTTTTGCACCGGGGCAAGGTCCACCGGCTCCAGCACCACTGGCGGGAGGCAGTTGCCGACTTTAACCAGGTGTTACAGCTTAATCCCAACGTGGCCGAAGCCTATTTAGAGCGGGGGTTGGTGCGATCGGCGGGGGGAGACAAACGGGGGGCGATCGCCGACTTTAACCAGGTTTTGGAGCGGCAACCCCACTCGATCGCGGCCTTGGTGCAGCGAGGGCAACTGTACGCGCAATTGGGCGAAAACGAGGCTGCGCTTCAGGATTTAGACCAAGCGATCGAGCAAAATCCCAATAGTACGACGGCTTTGCTCCACCGGGGCCAACTCAAGGCATTACTCCAGGATTGGGCCGGGGCCGTGGCCGATTTGACCCAGGGCTTGGCGCTTCAGCCCCAGTCCGTTGCTGCCCTTGTGGCACGGGGCACCGCCTACAACCACTTGGACAAGCCCCGCAGTGCCCTCGCGGATCTTGATAAAGCACTGGAGCTTAATCCCAAAATTGCCCCAGCCCACCTGGAACGGGGCCGAATTTTTGCAAAACAGGGCAAAAATAAAGAAGCCCGTGAGGCATTTAACCACGCTTTAAGTCTTAATCCTAAATTGGGGGCCGCATACCATGAGCGGGGGCGGGTGGCCTTGGCCTTGGGGGATACCTTGGGGGCAGTGGCGGATTTTGACCAAGCCTTGCGGGCGGATCCCCAGTTGGCGGTGGCCTATCTGGAGCGGGGGGAGGCTCGGTTGGGGCTGAACCGGGAGGAGGAGGCGTTGGAGGACTTCGATCGGGCGCTGGCGCTCGATGAGTCCTTGGCCTTGGCCTATGTGCATCGGGGGGTAATTTGGGCAGAACGCTTAGATTTTGCCCAGGCCATCGCGAATTTGGATAAAGCAGCGGAAAAGCTGCCGGATTCGGCTCAGGTTTACCTCGATCGCAGTGCGGTGAAGGCGGAAATGGGCGATCGCCTCGGTGCCCAGGAGGATTTTCGCCAAGCGCTGCAACTGAGCAGCAATGCGGTGGAAGCCTATCTGGGGCGGGGCAAGATTCGATCGCTGTTGGGGGATACCCGCGAAGCCTTGGAGGACTTTAACCGGGCGTTGCGCCTCAGTCCGGGGTCGATCGTGGCCCATGTGGAGCGGGGCATTACCCGATCGCACCTTGGCGATCCCCAGGGGGCGATCGCGGACTTTAACCACGCGCTGGATCTTGACCCCCAGTCGGAGGTGGCCCACGTCAACCGGGGCATTGCCCGCGCCATGGTGGGGGATCCGGCGGGGGCACTGGAGGACTTAAATGCGGTGATTGCGGAGAATCCCCAGGCGATCGCGGCCTATCTCGATCGCAGTGCTTTTTATGCCAAAACGGAGCAATTTGAGGCAGCAGAAGCGGATTTTCAGCAGGTGCTGACCCTAGAGATGGATCCCGCTGTGGCCTACCGCGATCGGGGGCTATTGCGCTGGCAGTTGGGGGACCAAGCCGGTGCCCACAGCGACCTCAGCCACGCGATCGAACACCATCCCCAAGACCCCATGCTCTACCTCCAGCGGGGGCATCTGCGCAGTCAGTTGCGGGACTTTGAGGGGGCGCTTGGCGACTTAGATCAGGCTTTGCAGCTTAAACCAGACCTGATTGAAGGCCAAATTTGGCGCAGTTGGGTTCAATCCGCCATGGGCCAAAAGCAGGCAGCCCAGGAGACCCTCGATCGGCTGCTGGCTCAGGTTCCCACGGCTGCGCTAGGGCACTTGTACCGGGGGATTCTAGCCTGGGAGCGGGAGGAGTTTGCCGCTGCTTTAGCAGACCTGAACCAAGCCCTAGACCTGCGGCCCCACTTGCTGGCGGCCTACTACTACCGGGGCGACATTGTGGCCCAGCAGGGGCGGGAAGATGAAGCCCTCAAGGACTGGCGGCGGGTGCTGCGGCTGGAAATTAGTTCGGCGGAGGATTATGTCTATCGGGCGCTGGCGCGGTTGGCCTTGGACGATCGCAAGGGGGCCAGTACGGACCTCAATACGGCGCTGTGGCTCAATCCCAATTTGGCCAAAGCCTATGGTCTGCGGGGGCGGATGAATTTGGACCGCAAAGATTGGGAAGCGGCGTTGTTGGACTTGAACTATGGTCTGTGGCTCTGTCCGGGAGAGGTGGAGCTATATGGGTTGCGGGCGCGAGTTGTGGCGAACCAAGGCGATCCGGCGGCAGCATTAACGGATTTGCTGCAATGGCAGGCTTTTAGCCCAGAGTCTGAGCGGGGCTACTATTACCGCAGTGCGGTTCAAGCGCGGCTGGGCCATGGGGCAGAGGCGGAGGCAGAGTTAGCGGCCCTACGATCGCGCTTACCCGAACCCGATGTCATTGAGGTAGATTTAGGCGATGCAGGGGATTTAGGCGAGGGTCGGTCTGTTTCCGACTCCGATCGGGCTAATTCTACCAGTAGC
>JBMTWK010000123.1:0-8054 GCA_049452395.1 Prochlorothrix sp.
GATTGAGGTAGGGGCAATCCCCCCGTGGTTGCCCTCGTTTGGGGCAGGGCAAGAGCTTGAGGTAGGGGCAATCCCCCCGTGGTTGCCCTGGCATGGGCCATTGTACCCCGACCAGAATCGCGCGTTAACCCGAATCGCGGTATGGGACAATCAAACGGGGATTGGGCACCATCAATCCCGCCGATCGTGGCGTAGGGAGCTTTTGGGCTTTGTCAGGGCAGAGTTTCCGCGCCCAATCATGACCCCAACAAAGAGGGTCAGAAAACCTGACCCCTACCCAGTGACTGAACATTCTGTGAACGAGCATTCTGTGAACAAACATTCTGGGCCTGAATCTTCTGGATCTGAGTCTTCTGCTACGGATCGAACCGATCCCGATTTGCCCGATCCCGATTTGCCCGATCCCGATCGACCCGATCCCGATCGACCCGATCCCGATCGGCCCGAAACCCCACCCCCCAGCGCCGACAACCCCGACACGACCTATCACATCCCCGTTTTAACCGCCCCCCTACTAGCCCAACTCGCCCCCCCAGAACTAGGGGAAGATCAAAGCCAGAGTCCCCGACTTTATCTCGATGCCACCGTGGGCGGCGGGGGTCACAGTGCCGCCTTGTTAGAAGCCGATCCCCAGGGGCGGCTCTGGGCCATTGACCAAGATCCCCAAGCCCTCGCCGCAGCCCAAGCCCGCCTTGCGCCCTACGGCGATCGGGTGCAGTTTTGGGCCGGAAACTTTGCCCGCTTTAACCCCGGTGAACAGAAATTTGATGCGATCGTCGCCGACTTAGGGGTTAGCTCAGCCCAACTCGACATCCCAGAGCGAGGCTTTAGCTTTCGCCACACCGCGCCCCTCGATATGCGCATGGATCCCACCCAGGAACTCACCGCCGCCACAATCATTAACCATTGGGACGAAAAGGCTCTCGCCGACATCTTTTATAATTACGGAGAAGAGCGGCTGTCCCGTCGCATCGCTCGCCAAATTGTTGCCCAACGGCCTTTCCACACCACCACCGAGCTAGCTGATACTATTGCTCGCTCCGTTCCCGGCAAATATCGCCAGGGTCGCATTCACCCCGCAACGCGAGTCTTTCAAGGGCTGCGCATTGCTGTCAATCAAGAATTACAAGTTTTAGACACCCTACTGGCCACGGCCCCCCACTGGCTCAAACCAGGGGGCAAGCTAGCCATTATTAGTTTCCATAGCCTGGAAGATCGGCGGGTCAAATATGCCTTCCGAGAATCATCGCTGCTCCAGGTTCTGACCAAAAAGCCCCTAATAGCAGATGCGGCGGAGGTTCACAGCAACCCCCGATCGCGATCGGCTAAACTGCGGGTTGCCCAGCGTAGCGCCACCCCATGTTCTCAAACCCCTATACCCAACTCTTCACCGATCTCCAGCTAAAGTACCGGGGCCAGCCCGTCACGCCGGACCTCTTCGATCGACTCCAAGCCGATCTCGCCGGTCCGCTCCAAGCCACCTACCCGATCCTCAAAGACTTGGATGCCATGGCCCAAACCCACCTCGCCCTCCAAATCTACCAAAGCCTAGAAGCCCAAAGCACCCCCACTCGCCCCGTCCCCATGGATCTCGCGGAGCAGTTGGAGGTCACCCCGCCCCCCAGTCCTCCCCCGGCCCCCGCCCCTAGCCCCGATCGGCCCCACCTCTTTGACCCCTGGTTTGGCCGCTACTGCAACCTTCCCGCCCCGATCGCCCCGGCCCTGGACTGGCTCGATCGCTGGGGCGCAGTCGCCCTCTACAGCATCGGTAAACTCCTCCAGCTTCCCATGGGCAACTATGCCCAGCTTTGGCCCGTTTTCCTGGGCTTACCCTTCAAAATCTTGCTTTTTCTAGTAGTAGGCTTGCTCCTCTGCCTCCAAGGTCTCCTGCTCTTCCTGCTCTGCTGCGGTTGTGGCAAACCCGGTGCCCCCAATCCCTTCGCCCAAACGGGGTATGGGGTCAAGCTGCTGGGGGATGTGGTGCGCTGTGGCTGGATGGATAATCGGCTGGCGGGCCTCGATCGGGCCGTAATCGCCAAATATCAGCGCCTTGACCTCAGCCGCCAGAGCAGAACCGCCAAAAAGAAACGCATTGAAGCGCTAGAGGCAGATTACCAGGCTTTACAAAGCGAACGCGATCGCTACAAAACCCAAGTCGAAAGCCTACGGCGCAGGGTGGGCAAACGCGCGGTTAACCCCAACCTTTTTGGTAGGATGGACAGTTAAACGACACCAGTCTGTCAACACCTCAAGACCTCAGATCGCCGATCGCGCATAAGGAGAAGCCATGGGCAGCGAAGTACAACAAATCATCGGACGCGGTTTACCCCTCGTCGGCGACGACATCGACACCGATCGCATTATCCCCGCCCGCTTTCTGCGGTGTGTCACCTTTGATGGCCTCGGCGAGCACGCCTTTGAAGACGATCGTGCCCAGTCCCAAGGCCAGCACCCCTTCGATCAGCCCCAATACCAAGGCGCAAAGGTTCTCGTCGTGAACCGCAACTTTGGCTGTGGCTCCAGCCGGGAACACGCCCCCCAGGCGATCGCCAAATGGGGCATCACCGCCATTATTGGCGAAAGTTTTGCCGAAATCTTTTTTGGGAACTGCGTGGCGATGGGGATTCCCTGCCTGACTGCCGATTCCGCCACCGTAGCCACCCTCCAAGCCAAAATCAAAGCCGACCCCAACCAAGACCTCACCGTTGATGTGGTCGGCAAGCAGGTCACCTGCGGCGATTGGTCCGCTGCCCTCAGCTTGGCCGACGGTCCCCACCAAATGCTCACCTCCGGCACCTGGGATGCCTGTGGGCAACTGGTCGCTCGTGGCGATCAAGTCAAAGCCACCGCTGCCAAACTGCCCTATCTCAACTGGGCCGCCTAGCGATCGACCCCAACCCCCTGGAATCACCAATTTGCGATCGGCCCTCTTCTCCCTCCAGCCCATCCCCCTGGAATCACCAATTTGCAACCGGCCTCCAGGGCAACCACGGGGGGTTTGCCCCTACCAGGTCGGTTAAATCGCTAAAGTGGGATGTTCCCGATTTGCCCCAACCCCAATCCATCCCCCCAACCCCAGCCCCTTTTCAGCGACCCCCCAATGGACATTATCCTCAAAATCCTCCGCCAACAGCCTACCCAAGCGCCCCAGTTCCAGCGCTACACCCTGTCGGTACAGGCCGGGACCACCATCCTCGATTGTCTCAACCAGGTGAAGTGGGAGCAGGACGGCACCTTGGCGTTTCGCAAAAACTGCCGTAACACCATCTGCGGCAGTTGCGCCATGGGCATTAATGGCCGATCGGCCCTCGCCTGTAAAGAAAATGTGGGGAGTGAGATCGATCGGCTCAAGGCCGGGGGAGTTTTGGCAACCGAGGACGATCGGCCCGTCTTTACGATCACCCCCATGGGGAATATGCCCGTCATGAAGGATCTCGTGGTGGATATGAAGGGATTCTGGCAGGATCTAAAGGCCGTCGATCCCTACGTCAGCACAGCATCGCGCCAAATCCCAGAGCGCGAGTTTCTGCAAACACCAGAACAACGGGCCAAGCTGGACCAAATGGGCAACTGCATCCTCTGCGGTGCCTGCTACTCCGAATGCAACGCCAAAACCGTCAACCCAGAGTTTCCCGGCCCCCATGCCCTCGCCAAAGCCTACCGCACCTGGGTAGACTCCCGCGACGATCGCACCGAAGAGCGCCTAGAACAGTACAACCAAGGCACCGCAGGGGTTTGGGGCTGTACCCGCTGCTATGCCTGCAATGCGGTCTGCCCCATGGAAGTGGAACCCTATGAGCAAATTGGCAAGCTCAAGCAACAAATCCTTCAGCGCAAAGATGCCCAAGATAGTCGCTCCATCCGCCACCGTAAGGTTTTGGTGGATTTGGTTAAGGAAGGGGGCTGGATCGATGAGCGCAAGTTCGGGGTGCGGGTGGTGAGCAATACTTTCCGGGATCTGCCGGGTTTATTCAGCCTAGGGCCGCTGGGGCTGCGTATGATAGCACGGGGCAAGTTTCCCTTTACCTTTGAGGCTTCCGAGGGTACAGCGGAGGTCCGATCGCTAATCGAAGCCATCCAAAACCTCCCCGCCGACGAGAAATAAGCAGATCAGCGCGGCTTGGGCACAGACATGGGGCACGGAAACCACGCCCCTCCAAGCGTTTTATCTATCATTTTTCGGATACCCTCAAACCTGCTGAACGTTGGTTGACACTGGCTGATCATGGCTCAAAAACCGGGATTAATTGTCATTTGTGGGGCCACAGCCACGGGAAAATCTGCCTTCGCCCTAGAACTCGCCCAACAGCTAGATACCGTCATCCTCAGCGCCGACTCTCGCCAAGTTTACCGGGGCTTTGACATCGGCACCGCCAAACCCACGATCGCCGAACAACAGCACATTCCCCACTACCTCATCGACATTTGCGACCCCCGCGACACCCTCACCCTAGGGGACTACCAAACCCAAGCCCAGCACCTCATTGCCCAACTCCACGCCCAAGGCAAAACCCCCCTCCTCGTTGGGGGCACCGGGCTATATCTCAAAAGCATTGTGCGGGGCTTGCAGATGCCCCGTGTGCCGCCCCAGCCAGAATTACGGCAGCAACTCACCCACCTTGGCCAAGTCCACTGTTATGCATTACTGCGCCAAGTGGATCCAGCAGCGATCGATCGCATCCACCCCAACGATGCCGTCCGCACCCTCCGCGCCCTGGAAGTCTTTTACACCACCGGCCAGCCCCTCTCCGCCCAGCAGGGGGAACAGCCGCCCACCTACCCCATCCTACAGATTGGCCTCACCTGGGAGCGATCGATCCTGCACACTCGCATTGCCCAGCGGACCCAAGCTATGATTGAAGCAGGGTTTATCACTGAAGTGGCCCAATTAGGCGCATCCTACGGTTGGGATCTGCCCCTGCTGGGTACCCTAGGCTATGCAGAGATCGGGCGCTATCTTCGCGGTGAAATTCCCCTCGCTGAGGCCATGACCCTGACGGTGCAACACACACGCCAGTTTGCAAAACGTCAAGAAACTTGGTTTCGGGCCGTTCCAGACTTAAAGTGGATTAATCTCGATCGTTCCCAAACTCCAGCGGCTACTCACGCCCTCATTCAGCAGATTATTCAGGACTTCTATACCGCTTAAAAACACAACACTGGTAACCTCCCATGGCAAAGCACAAATACAAAAACATTATGGAAACCTTGGTGGAGCAGGAAGTCGCTCACCAAATGCGGAAAATTCCGCCCCAGATGGTTCAGTATGTGCGGGCGGTTGAGGTGATGACCTATGCCCTCAACCGGCTCCCAGTGCTCTATGCCTGTAGCGAAAAGGGAATGCAGTTACAGCTCAAAACCGCCAAGCAAAAGTACGGCCCCCAGATTGTCCAGCAGGTGCGGTGGGCGATCGCAGCAGTCCAACGGGATCCCCTGCGGCAGTTTAAGCCCATTCAGCAGCAAGATCAAAAAACCCTGGACAGTTTGCGGGATTTGCTCAAGGATCCCAGCTTAACCTGGGATAATCTCCCCAATACGGTGTCTAACCTGCTGGACTTGGCCGTACAGGAGCAAATGAACACGAAGCAGACTGTGGCCATCGTTGATGAGCCGACCCTCTCCCAGAAAAAAGACACTTGGCGCAAAAATACCCGTAAAATCCAGGTTTCTAGCGATGATTTCGGCTGGGATCACGATGTCTTTCTTCGCTGACCTGACCCTATCTTGAGCCTGATATCCCTGCATTTTTCCTCCCTGCGCTTTATATTCCTGTATTTCTGAGCCTTGTGTTGAGCCTAGCCCCCGATCGCGAGACCATTCTGCTCGAAGCCCGCAACCTCTCCAAGTCCTTCGGAGGAGTCCAAGCCGTTGCCGAGGTTCAGCTCACCGCCCGATCGGGGCAAATTACCGGCTTAATCGGCCCCAATGGTGCGGGCAAAAGTACCCTGTTTCAGTTGCTCTCGCGCTTTAGCTCGCCCGATCGCGGCGATATTCTCTTCCAAGGCCGATCGCTGCTGCCCTACGGTCCCCACCAGGTCGCCCAGTTGGGCTTAGTGCGAACCTTCCAAACGCCCAGGGTCTTTGCGCGGTTGACGGTGCTAGACAACGTAATGCTAGCGGCCCAGGATCAGCGGGGGGAGCGGTTTTGGCAGGTGTGGCTAGGGGCAGGGCCGATCGCGCGGCAGGAGCGGCAACTGCGGGAGCAGGCGAGGGCCATTTTGGAGTCCGTGGGGTTGGGGGCCAAAATGCAGGACTATGCCGGGGCACTGTCGGGGGGACAGCGGAAATTATTAGGGCTAGCCCAGGTGTTGATGGTACAGCCCAAGCTGATTTTGCTCGATGAACCCATGGCGGGGGTAAATCCGACCTTAATTGAGCAAATTTGTCAGGCGATCGCATCCTGGCACCAGGAAGGCATTGCCTTCTTGATTATTGAGCACAATATTGAGGTCATTATGACCCTCTGCGATCGGGTTTGGGTCATGGCGGAGGGGCGAAATTTGGTGGATGGCCCCCCGCAGCAGGTGCGGCAGGATGGGCGAGTGTTGGAAGCCTATTTAGGGGTTGGAGCATAAATAGCCCCCAAATGGCGATCGCGGTTAACCTCAACCACCAAACCTGTCCTAGAATCGCTCAGTAGCGGCGCAAGAAATAGATCAGGATGCAGTGCATTCCAGAAATAGGCCACAAAATCCTCAATTTCTGGGCGACTCATCGCCCCTTGCCCCGATCGGCGCAATTTCTCCTCAGCCTGATCCCGCCACTCCAAACTCCAGCGATAGTCCCCCGGCGCAAGCACCAGCAAATCATCCAGCCGGTCCCACAGCGGCCCATACTCCCGCAGCCGATCGTGGCACCACACCGCAAAGCCATACTCCGGCTCCTGGGGCCACTGCGATCGCAACTGTCCGAGATTCTCCGCCGCTAACGGTCGCATTCCCACGCACCACCCCTCAAACAAGACAATATCCGCCCCCGTCACGATTTGGGGCGCAATGCGATCGCCGGAGCCATTCCACAGCGATTTATCAAAGCGAGGCAAGGCGATCGGGTTAGGGACGATCGGGTTAGGGACGATCGGGTTAGAGGCGATCGCAACCGACGAGGAAACCAAGCTCGATCGCAACTGATCCAATACCGCAATCCCCAGGGCCACATCATGGGTTCCCGGTGGTCCCCGCCAGCGCAACCGGGGTTCCTGGGCTTGGAGTTGCTGGCGATCGGCGTGGGTTTTATACAGATCATCCAAGGACAGCGTTACCACCCGTAAGCCTTGCCGCTCCAGAATCCAGCCTAACAGCAGTCCTAAGGTCGTTTTTCCCGTCCCCTGTACCCCTAGAATCCCCTGAATCCAATTCTCTGAGCTTTGCCCTCGCTTATGCTGCTGCTTCTGCCGGAGCTGCTGAGCTAGGGGCAACCACAGCCGCCACAGCGCCACCAACCAAGCCCGATCGGCCTCCAGATCCCGCTGGCACACCTGTCCCCAGTACTGCCCCAAGTCTCGCCCCCAAGCTGCAATCCAGTCACACTGAAACTCGACAAATTCCGCAAGATTCGCCCCTGAAAGCCCAAAAGCATCACACCATAGCCGATCTTTCCGACTTAAAGCCACAAGATCAGCCCGATCGACGGATTCCCCAGCAATAAGCAAGTCCAGTAAGGTTTGTAGGGTCTGAACCCGATCGGCTGGGGCACGATCGGCTGGGGCAAACTCAACCTGCACAGGATTCAACGGCGTGGGATTAGTCATCCAGTTCACCGATCGCATAATACGGCTCATCCAGGGTCCAAGTCCGATCGCGGCTCAGATCTCCCTCCGGGATCCGACTCATTGAACCAGGACCACAATTATCCACCAGCAAACTATAGCGACCTGCCGGAACCTGGAAACTTTGGCGACTCCCGGCTTGTAATGAGCCATTAAGCCAATTATCACCCCGATCGCCCGCTCCTGCTGGCCAAATATAAAGCCGACAAATTGACTCATTCACGGTGTCATTGACCAAGGTGAAGGTAATCAGCGGGGTCGGGTCGAGGCGGGCGGCGGGAGAGGC
>JBMTWK010000124.1:0-8051 GCA_049452395.1 Prochlorothrix sp.
GTCGCTGAAACTCCTGCCTGACAAACCTTTCACGACTTTTCTGCACCACTAAGCCGAAGAAGGTCGGCACAGGGGCACGATCCCTACCCAGATTCTTCCAACGGGGAGCGATTGGGTTATGGGTCGATCGCCACAACCTCCGCTTCAAGCACCTTGGTCATGGCCAACCGTTCGTTTTGCTCGTCTACTTGGATGGTGTCGCCCGCTTGGAACTCGCCCCGGAGGATTGCCTTGGCGATCGGCGTTTCTAGCTCCCGCTGAATGGCCCGCTTGAGGGGACGGGCACCGTAGATCGGATCGTAGCCCACCTCCGCGAGGAAATCTAAGGCGGCATTGGATAGGCTGAGGGAGAGCTTGCGATCGGCAAGGCGTGCGGCCAAACTGCGCATTTGCAGCTTCACAATCTGCCGTAACTCCGATTTTTGCAGACCATGGAACATGATCACTTCGTCAATGCGGTTGAGAAACTCCGGTCGGAAGTTGGCCCGTAGCGCCTCCATCACGCGGCCCCGCATCTCTTCATAACGGCTCTCATCCCCTGCCACATCCAGGATCGTATTGGAGCCGATATTACTGGTCATGATGATGATACTGTTTTTGAAATCCACTGTATGGCCTTGGGAGTCGGTGACGCGGCCATCATCAAGGATTTGGAGCATGATATTAAAGACATCGGGGTGAGCTTTCTCGATTTCATCGAACAAAATCACCGCATAGGGCCGACGGCGCACCGCTTCGGTTAGCTGCCCCCCTTCTTCATAGCCCACATAGCCCGGTGGTGCCCCAATTAACCGCGCTACGGCGTGTTTTTCCATATATTCCGACATATCAATGCGGACGATCGCTTCTTCTGTGTCGAAGAGATAGGCGGCGAGGGCTTTGGCGAGTTCGGTTTTGCCGACTCCGGTGGGACCGAGGAAGATAAAGCTGGCGGTGGGGCGGTTGGGGTCGGAAAGGCCCGCACGGGAGCGCTGGATGGCATCGGCGACGGCAGTGACGGCATCGGCTTGACCAATGACGCGCTGGTGTAGTTCGTCTTCGAGTTGCAGGAGCTTCTGCATTTCCGACTCGACGAGCTTACTGACGGGAATTCCAGTCCATTTCGAGATAATTTCGGCAATATCTTCTTCTGTCACTACCTGACGCACGAGGAGATTGCCACTCGCTTGTAAATGAGTAAATTTCTCTTCAGCATCGGCCAGTTGTTGCTGTAACTCTGGAAGCTTGCCGTATTTCAAAGCTGCTCCTCGGTTATAGTCTAGATCTCGCTCCGCCTGTTGTAGCTCTAAAGTTGCCCGTTCTATTTCTTCCTTAATGCGACTAATCTGCTCCGGCAGTGCCTTTTCTGCTTGCCATTGACTACTTAAAGCCCGTTCTACCTCTTCTAGGTCGGCAAGTTCCTTACTTAGACGCTCTAAACGCTCTAAAGAAGCTGGATCTGTTTCTTTATGCAACGATGACCGCTCCATTTTGAGCTGGATGAGCTTACGTTTAATTTCATCTAATGCTTCTGGACTGGAGGTGGCCTCCATTTTTAGCCGTGCGGCGGCTTCGTCCATAAGGTCAATGGCTTTATCGGGGAGGAAGCGATCGCTGATATATCGAGTAGATAGCATCGCTGCTGCAATCAGCGCACTATCAGCAATTGTCACATCATGATGCCTCTCATAACGTTCTTTCAGACCCCGCAGGATGGAGATGGTATCCTCTACCGAGGGCTGATCGACATAAACTTGCTGAAAACGGCGCTCTAGGGCCGCATCCTTTTCAATATATTGGCGATACTCATCCAAGGTAGTTGCTCCGATGCACCGCAACTCCCCACGGGCTAACATGGGCTTGAGTAGGTTTCCCGCATCCATGGCCCCTTGGGTTGCCCCTGCCCCGACGACGGTGTGAATTTCGTCGATAAAGAGGATAATTTGCCCTCCTGATTCTGTAACCTCTTTGAGCACTGCCTTGAGGCGCTCTTCAAACTCCCCTCGGTATTTTGCTCCGGCAATGAGTGCCCCCATGTCCAGGGCGATCAACTTTCGGTTTTTGAGGGATTCGGGCACATCTTCATTAACAATGCGCTGGGCCAAGCCTTCGGCGATCGCCGTTTTCCCCACCCCCGGTTCTCCAATTAAGACGGGATTATTCTTGGTTCGGCGCGAAAGGATCTGAATGGTGCGCCGAATCTCATCATCTCGCCCAATGACGGGATCTAGCTTCCCTTCTCTGGCATACTCTGTGAGATCACGTCCGTATTTTTCTAGGGATTGGTACTTGCCTTCTGGGTTTTGGTCCGTCACCTTTTGATTGCCTCGAATACTTAGAACAGTGTCCCGCAAATCGCTCTCATTCCACCGAAATTCCCGCAATAGCTCCCGGCCAAAGCGTTTGTCTTGACCATAGGCCAAAAACAGATGCTCAACGGAGATATAGTCGTCGCTAAAGTCCTGACGCAGGCGATCGGCCCGATCCAGCAGGGCATCCAGGGACTTGCCCCAATAAATCGAGTCGCTGTTACCGGAGACTTTGGGCTGGCGATCGATAAACTGCTGGGTATAGTCCTGCACCTGCCCCAGGGGCGTGCCGACCTTGGCCATAATGCTGGCGACCAGTCCCTGGGGATCGAGCAGGGTTTTGAACAGGTGTTCGGTTTCAAGTTGCTGGTGGCGGGCTTGTTTGGCGATGTCGGGGGTTGCGGCCAGTGCGGCCCAGGCTTTTTCTGTAAATTGGTTAGAATTGGTTGGTTGCATGGTGTTTCCCTCCAGATCCTGCGCAAATAACCCCATTTACCCTTAAAGAAGGCCCTAAAAAAAGGCTTAATCTGCCGCAGCCGCCCTAGGCTAGGGGGACTGGGAAGATGTTCTTGGGGTTTTGATCTCCTCGTCATCTCAAATTTTAGAGATCGCGGTAGGGAAACAAAATGGGCAATTTCCGCCCTATCCCAATCCCCTAAAGTGCCACGAGATCGGGATAACGCACTAGTAACTCATCCGACGACAGCCCCGCCCCGACGGCTGGGACCACATACACCTGTAGCTCCTGTAACTGGGCTGGGGAGAGGGTTGCCAACTGCTCTACGATCGCCGTTAACGCTTCTGTGTCGTAGGGTTGAGACCAGTTTGGCGCTGGATCCCGAAGCTGGAGTAGACAAGTGACGACCCGGTAACCTTCGGTTTCGATCGCTGCGGTTGTTCCGATCGTCCCGATTGTCCCGATCGCCCCGAAAGCCGCTTTCCCTGGCTCCTTCTGGGCCTTTTCTTGTAGCAACAGCCGCTGGGCTGCTTGTAGCCCCTCTGCTCCGCCCTGCTGTTCTACGGCCACCTTGGCATGGCTCCAGTGGGGGGCCAACCGCAGAAGGGAGAGGGCGATCGTCTCTGGTTTTTCGATCGCGAGGGTGTCGAGGGAACTGTCGGCGGTGAGGATGAGGTCATCCAGGGGGGACGGGAGGGGCAGCGAGGGGGCCAACAGGACAACGCGGAGGAGGGCAAACTGGGTGGTTTGGGTGGCGGTTGAGGGGGGAACCCGATCGGAATTGCTGGCTTTGGGGTGCCCGTGGGGCAGATTGCCGTCAATATCGGGAAAATCCTCCACGGGGCGATTGCCCCAGACCATTGCCCCCACTGGAATTAAGAAAATTAAGGCAATGCCGCCTAGGGTCAGTGCGCCCCAGTAATAGGCCGGAATGCCCTCTAGCCAGGATTCTCCTTCTGATTCTGTCGCTTCTAGGGGAGGTTGATTGGGGGCTTGGGCGATACTTTGGGCGATCGGGCCGCTGAAACCTTCCGCACTCCAGCCCACCTCCCCACACCCTAAGGCCAGCCCCAGGGCGATCGCCCCTCGCCCTAGCCAAGATCCCACGGTGCGAGGAATCTGAGGGATTCGCCCTTTAGAGCCGCGATCGAAGGGAGTCGGGCTGGGGGCGATCGGGGGGTTTGCAGTCACGGGGCGATCGGGGGAGGGGGCGGGAGGGGTAACCATGATGGGGGTCAGAACTAGCGCAGAGGTGGATAGAGTGGGAGGCAAGGGACAGGCCAGTGGGCTGTGATTCCCTTGGTACGCCCCCCAACGGTCTGGATCAGGTCAACATCTTGTGAATGCTACGGTGAAACCTACCGGTCTCAAGACCCTTAGGGAGCCTCGTCTGGCTCCGGCGGAAGTTCTAGGGGCAAAGAGCCTAGCAGCCCCTTGCGGAAATCATTGAGCAACTGACAAGCTGCCCGCTCTCGATCGCCCTGGTAACGGGACTCCGCCCACAGGGCCAGATAATCCTCCCCCGTATATTGGCAATCCTCAAGGCCATAGCGATTCTGGAGCAACGTGGGCGGGACATGGGGCGTGGTGGCTTGGAGCCATTGGAGGCGATCGATCAAGGCCGCCGCCACCCGCTGGTTATCATAGGCCGCCTGTCCAATATCATCACACAGGGCCAAATGCAATGCTGCCCCTTGGTCCGACAGCTTGGCCGGAAGCACACCGGGCGCATCCAACAAATCTAAATCCTGCCCCAACCGCACCCACCGCAATTGGCGCGTGACCCCCGCCCGCCGCGCACTTTCCACCACCCGCTTATTCATCAGCCGGTTAATCAACGCCGACTTCCCCACATTGGGAAACCCCAGCACCACTGCCCGCACGGGCCGAGGCTTCATCCCCCGACGGACGCGGCGATCGTTCATGGGTTTTCCTGCGGCAACGGCCACCTGTCCCAGGGTTTTGACCCCAATGCCCCGCTGGGCATCGGTAAAGTAGGGGGTTTCCCCCTGTTCCCGGAACCAGATCTCCCACTGGTTGCGCAGGTCCGTCGGGATCATATCCACCCGGTTAATCACCAAAACCCGTGCTTTGTCCCCCAGCCAGCGATCGAGATCGGGGTGGTGGGTCGCCAAAGGAATGCGGGCATCTCGCACCTCCAAAGCCACATCCACCCGACTTAACTGATCGAGGAGTTGGCGTTCTGCCTTGGCAATGTGGCCGGGGTACCACTGAATGGGGGGGGTGGTCATTAACCGTGCTCCGTAGGTTGGACCGTACTGGTTTTGAAATTGGTGCTATAGGTACCCGTAACGTCGGTGCTCTGGTGGGTGGCCATGCGCTGGTGAGCCATGGGCTTGAGCTTTTGGAACTCCGTCCGGAGCAGATCCTTGCTCATACTGGGGGAGCCAACACTGGGTTGGGTCCGGGCCGTGAGGATCCACTGGCGCAGTTGGCTACCGAGGCCATCATTCAGTTTGGGGTTGAGCACATAGGCACAGCGCTGGGGTTCCTCTAGGGCAAACATCAGCAGGCGATACTCGGCTTGGGTGCCCAGGATTTGCAAGGTTTCGATCGCCGCGCTTGTTTTCAGATCCAAAAAGGCATAGAGCCAACGGGGACCGGATTCCTCATGGCAGCGCTGGTTATAAATAGCCGTTAGCCAGAGCACCATGGGGTGGGGACTCATGGTGCAAATAAAATTGCGATAGATGCGGTTATAGAGGCGGTGGGTCCGGATTTCGTCAATTTCCGCCTTGGGGAGCATGGCCCAGAGGGTTGCGAGTTGGGCATGGCTGGTGGGAATGACCTGGGGAAAGGTAATGCGGGCCACGGGCTTGTCCTTGGGCCAGGACTGGAGATAGCACAGCTTTTCGTAGTTGGGGGATTCGGCACCGCCACCGCTGCCCTGGGTATCGAAGGCTTTTCCCTTGCCGACGGGTTTTTTGGCCAGCACGTCCTTAATGCGGTGCCCCAACTGGCGGCTCTTCCGGAAACGCTCATCCAGCAGTTCCAGTTGCTGCAAGACTTCACTGGCATCGTGGGGCCGGTTGGCGGGTTCTTTTTCTAAACAGGCTGCGAGCAGTACTTCTAGGGACTTGGGGGGCTTGAGGTTCGGGACGATCGCCTCTAGGGAGCTGGGCCTTTGGAAATGGTGGGCTTTGTACCAGCCGCCAAAGGAGTGACTCTCCGGGCTGAGGGGTAGCTTGCCCGTTAGCATTTGGAACATCAAAATGCCAAAACTGTACAGATCCGATCGTTGGTCAATATCCTTCCCTTCCATTTGCTCCGGGGAAGCATAGGCCAAGGTTCCCATAAAGGTCTTGGTTCCCTCCATATCCTCCGACTGCAACTGAGAAATCCCAAAATCCAGCACTTTAACCAGATCGCCCATGGTCTCATCGGGCATGACCAAAATATTGCTGGGTTTCACATCCCGGTGAATAATGGGGCAGATTTTCCCGCCGACTTCAATCCCTTCATGGGCATACTTCAGCCCCAAACACACTTGTCGCGCAATCCCCACAAACCGAGGCAAGGCCAGGGGCTGCAACTGCAAAATTTCCGCCAGACTTTCCCCTTGGAGATACTCCATGACATAAAAGGGAACATCATGGTTTTGGTCATCCAAGCCAAAGTCCGTTACCCGCACAATGTGAATCGTCTTCTGTCCCAACTGGGCGCAGATCCGGGCTTCATAGAAGAAGCGGCTCTTCATTTTCTCGCTAATGAGGGCCGTCGAAAGGAATTTGACCGCAACACGCCCTTCTAGGAGCGTATGTTTGGCGAGATAGACTCGACCCATGGCCCCTTTGCCAATCAGCTCCTCTAGCTTGTAGCGGTTATCCAGTAAGCGGCCAATGTTGTGATCGGATTTGGGATCAGAGTCTGCCATGGATTTTGAAAGCACAGTCACATAAAGGCGGGGAAACGTCCAAAGGCGATAAAAAGACTGGGAAAAGTTCCCCTACAGGTCTGGTAACGTGTGATTTTTTTGCGATGGAGGGGTTCGGCCTGCACTTTTATCCGTCAATCCCAGCTTGTAGCCTGGGTTGCCTTGTTTAGGGATCGTTTCAAGTTATACACCCCTAACTGACTCAGGATCCCTCAGACTGACTGTTAGCCAGACTGAATTTGGATAAGGTCAGCACTCTAGAGCTTTCAGTCTAGCCTATCTTTAGGGGTTTCCCCGCTGTTTCCCCGGATGAATTTTATGGAGACCGGCGTTGGGATTGCAGATGGCAGGGGCGGCTAGGGGGCGGCTGTACTGGCGTGGGGGGTTAACTGTGGCGGGAGAGGGTTGCCTCCATGGTGTTGACGAGGTGATGCCCCATCATGGTGGCGTTGGAGATGCGATAGGTGGTGGGATTGAGGCAGTAGAGGGTTTCTACACCATTGCGGCGCTGGGCATCGCCCAAAACCCAGTACCGTTGCACGATCGATTCTGGGCCAATCCACCCCTCCCCTTCGACGCGCCCTAGGAGACTATGCACCAGCACAAAGGTATAGAGACGGGCTTCGCTATCCACATGCCCTCGGTACTGGCAGGAAATATCGGCTCGGTCTTGTTGGGGAAACACCAACTTGGTCACCATGGTGAACCAATCATCGCGCCAGGAGATGAGAATGCGCCCCTGGACTGGGAGGGGGGAGAGATCGCGTTCTAACCAGTGACCTTGGAGAGTCCAGTATCCTGCATCCAACAGAAACGAGTGCGTCACAGAAATGTCCTTGTTTTGAACCTGCTAATTGTGAGGGTGTTCTAGGGGGGGGTGAGGATAACTTGCGGATATGCTAACACGTCCGGTTCTGGGAACAAGCGCTGAATGGAGGGTTTGGGAACGAGGTCTGGCGGGATTGTGGCTTTAGGGGGTGTTGGGTGGGGTTGCGGGTTCGCTTGTGTTGCGGGGGGGGTGGTGCAGGGTGCCGAGAAGGACGGGCTGCTGGGCACCGGTCACGGCGGGCAGGTTGCCGGGAATGCCTTGGTGGTGCCAATGGGCTAGAACGGCGAAGATGAGGGCTTCTTTAAAGTCTGCGGCAACGCCCCAGGCGCTGGTGGACTCGACGGGGATGGGGTTGTGGTGGGTTTGGAGGGGGGCTTGGAGGTGGTGCTGGAGGCGCTGTTGGAGGAAATGGTTATGGCTGCCGCCGCCGCAGAGGAGGACACGATCGGGGGGGTGCGGTAACCAAGCTCGGTAGCTTTCGGCGATCGATCGGGCGGTCAATTCCGTCAGCGTTGCTAGAAAGTCCGCTGGACTGAGGCCCAAGGCGAGGGCACACTGCCAGCACTGTTCCCCATAGGCGGC
>JBMTWK010000125.1:0-7985 GCA_049452395.1 Prochlorothrix sp.
AGGGGCGATCGTGCTCCCCTCTCCCGCCCTGGAAGAGAGGCTGGGGGTGAGGGATTCAAAGTGCCAAGGGGATCGCCAGAGTAGGGATAGTCCAGAGCAGGGATAGCAACGATCGCCCGCCGCCCTTTAGATCGCGCCCCAGTCCGCAACATCAATGCAAAGCACAGCAAAACATAGGGAAAGCCGATTGCACGCCGATTGCACATCGACACGCCCAGGGGATTTTTGAGGAGATTCTCTCTCCGCGATCGCCTATACAGGATCGAAATCTTAGGGCTATAATCTTTGTACAGTGTTAGTACAACGTACAAATTGTGCCTAGAACCAAGCCCGCCTCTAACAAAGTCTTGACCATCCGCCTTCCGGAAGCAGACCTACAGCATCTAGAATCCTACTGTGTTGAACGGGGAAAGACGAAAACCGAGGTTATTTTAGAAATAATCCGGCGCTTGAAACTCAAAAAGCTGGGTGAAGAGCTACAGGCTACCAGTTTGAAGTAAAGGAGTAGTCTTGCTCTTGTTTTCAGGCAGAGTGGGTACAGCCCTAGGCAAAGCCAAAATGCTGCAACCCCTCCAAAATACCACCGGCATAGTGAGCTTGGGCGAGGTAGCGCCAGTCTGAGGGATGAGCCTGGTGCCATTGTAGAAGTTCCGGCTTAGCATTACCGACAATGATGCCCTTAGCCCGATCGTCGCTAAAAAACGCCTGATCATTGCCTGAATCACCACAGGCAACAGTTGCTGCGGGTTCAATGCCCCACTTCGCCTGTAAAAAAGCCATAGCAGCCCCTTTATTAGCCCTTTTCGGCAAAATATCTAAATCGCGGCTATCACTGTAGATAATATTCGCCTCCACGCCATCCTGGGCCAAATCACGCCCCAACTGTTCAATCACCGCCTCCGCCGTTGCGGGATCCGTCACAAAATAGCTGGCCTTAAAGGGACGTTGCTCCGAGGCGGGTTGAGGCTGGAGGCTAGGCAGTTTGCTGACCCAGGCTTTGACCTTGGCTAAGTCCCAGTGGCCTTGAATTTGCTCGGACCACCGCCGATCGGGCTGGTCCTGAGCATCGCAGTAAATTTCAGTCCCCACTGCCGTAACCAACGCATCCGGCTCCATTAAGCCTTTTTCCTGCTTCAGTTCTTCATAGAGCAGCCGCGATCGGCCCGTTGAGTAGACCACACGGGTTCCCCCCTGGCTTTGCCACTGGCGCAGTTGCTGCTGCAAGGTTGCCAAAGCTGCATCATCGCCAACAAAGGTATTATCGAGATCCGTGATAAAAAGGGCCGGTTGCATGGGTTAGGGGTACTCTGTTGGGTTACCAAGGGACTAGAAAAGGGCATTGTTTCGCCCGCAGGAGCGCTAAATTGGGGAGAAACTAGGGATTTGCGGGGGGGTCGGCTGGCAGAGAGCGGCTGGCGTAGAGAATAGCCCCGATCAGGCCCACCTCAGGGTTGAGTACAATCTGCACCGGCACCCGATCGAGCATTCCACTCACTCGCCCCTTCGCCTTAAACGCCTCCATAAACAGCCCCGATCGCATCAACGCCAAATTCTTGGCCGCAATCCCCCCCGCCAGATACAGTCCCCCATAGGGCAAAAACTTCAGGGCCACATCCCCCGCCTCAGCCCCATAGGCCGACACAAACAATTCCATGGCTTCTTGACACAGGGGATCACGATCGGCGCTCTTGGCGATCAGCGCCGCAGGATCGAGGGTTTTCCCCTGGCTGGGTTCCTGCTCCCACTGGCGCACCCCTGCCGACACGCTAGGGTCTTCAGGACGCTTGCGGCGGTCCCGTAAAAACTGATAAATCGCCGTAATACCCTGACCGGAGACGATTCGCTCTACGGAAATCCGGGAAACGCCGTATTGCTCTTGCAGATACTGTAACAGTTCAAATTCCAGGGGCGATCGGGGAGCAAAACTGCTGTGCCCCCCCTCCGTCGCAAAAACCTGGTGCTGCTCCCCCGTAGAAACCAAGAATGCTTCCCCTAGGCCGGTTCCAGCCCCGACTACAGCAATGGGGGCATTCAAATCCCGATCGCCTGCCTGAATCGCGCACAAATCACCCTCACCCAGGCCCAAAACCCCATACCCCACCGCCGCAAAGTCATTGAGTAACTGCACCGCATCCAAATGCAAATCTTGGGCAAGGCGGTTGGCCGTCAAGGTCCAACTGAGGTTGGTGAGCTTACAGGTGTTGTGGACCACGGGGCCAGCAATGGCAAAACAGGCCCGCTGCGGTTCTACCCGTCGTCCAGCGGCGAGGGCCTCGGCCCGGAACTGGTCCACAATGGGCGTGAGGTCGTTGTATTGGGCACTGGAGTAGGTTGCTCGGTACAGGGTTTTGTAGCGGAAGGCGTGACCTAAAGGCGTACTGGTTTCCTCCGGTACCTCCACCAGGTGCAAAATTGTTTTGGTTCCTCCCACGTCCCCGGCAATTAGTTGCATAGCGGTGTCGCTGTCCTATCCCGTCCTAGGTTTACAGGCTCTAGCCTACACTGAGATCGAGCCGACCTCAATTGCTGGGGAAGATTGGGGAAGATTAGGGATCTCTGGGAATCACGGGGGATCGCCTTAAACCGGGTCCATCCCACGTTGGCGCGTTCACCAACCGGATAGGGGCCAGATTTTGGGTGCATCTCACTTTTACTAAGGGACAGCCGAGACGGCTATTCCACAATAGAGAACCTGGTGGGATGGGCCTCTGGCCTGTTCAAAGTGAGATGCTCCCCAGATTTCCTGACCCATTTCCCAATTCCCTGACCAAGGGCACGAAAACCACGCCCCTCCAAAAATTCGGCCCCCGTGAGAAACTCCCTTTAAAACAACATTCCCACGCAGTGCGTGGGAACGAAGGACCCTTAACTACAAGGGATCAGGTTGGAAGAAACCTTAAAACGGGAATGGGGCTAAGGCTAGGGTTTCGGGATCGTTTTTAGCCTCATTGACAGCAAAGGTCTTTTCTTCCACAGCGCCCACAGCGCCCATCGGCTCGGTGGGACCATCATTAAAGGTCACCAAGACTCCCCCCGCATTTCCGGCGCGGATGGTGATTTTGTCCTGCCCTTGCCAAGAGCGCTGGCTTCCAGCCAACATCATCCCTTCAAAGGCAGTCGCTCCGTCCACAGTGACCCGTAACCAGGACTGGGTTTCCAAGGAGAGCTTAACTGCGACGGGCTGAGCCGCTTGGGAGCGGGGTTCAGGTAACTGGGCCGTCAGGCGGGCGCTGTTAGTGGCCCAAGTTCCGGGGTGACTGGTCTCGCCCTGGTGGAGCGGGAAGGCTTGGCGCAGGGGCGCAGCTAATTCTTCGGGAACCTGGCTGATAAAGCCTGTTTTAGGCAGGGAGGACTGCAACCCAGAGCCGACTTCTGGGTTAAGGCGGAGGAGGGAAGCAGGGGTAGATTGGACAGCGGGTGATAGGGGTCGAGACATCATCGCCGACAGTCCATTGACGGCGCTAAAGATGACAAAGACATAAAACAGGTAGAGATGGATAGGACGTAACTGGCCAATGGTCCAGTCTCCAGACAATCCTCTTGAACGCTTGCTGCCTAACTCTAGGGGAAACTGCACGGCTAAGTCGGGACCGGGCAACCCTAAAGCATCACCAAAGCGGCGGATCAGTGCCTGAATATAGACCGGCTCTGGTAAAGCCTGCATTTCTCCTGCTTCGATCGCCTGGAGCAACCGGCGCTGAATCTTGGTTTGAGAAGCCAAGTAATCCAACGTTTTACCTTGATGTTCCCGGTGCTGACACAGGTAAGCTCCAATTTCTTGGAGTTTTTGGGACTGGATCTGATCTAACTGGAGTGCAGATGATTTCTGCCGCTTCCTCATGGGACTTACAACTCCTCAGGTGTTGCAACTATGACGCTACAAGCCAGAGCTATCATCGCAGAGATGACGATATCTTTGCAATAGCAGACATAAAGTTCATTTTATGCAGGGAGCCTATGCAAGGTGTCATCTTGGGACACGCCTAGGGCAGGGTTAGGGGATGGAGTCAGGAGTCAGGGGTGTTTGAACCACTTGCTGGAACAAGTTAAGTGAGTGCACGCTGTGAGTGGGCCTGATCCTGATCCTAAAGAATGCTCCTGATCGAAATTTGAGAGGGACTACAACTATAGCGATAGGCCTTGAAAGCTGAAAATTCCAGCCTCCCAGTCCCGTTCCAAGGGGGGACGCGGGGAGCAAAAAAGTTGAGCATTCACCGAGGGCGACTATAGCTGGCACTAGGTTGATGTACTCATCATCCCGGATTTTTCGGTTTCAGTCTAGTGATATCCTGAATTTCCTGCAAATCTAGGAAGCGCCACTGGCCAGGAGGAAGGGGGGCGAGGCGGAGATCGCCGATGGCAGTGCGATGGAGACTCACAACGGGATGGCCCAGTTGTTCAGCAATACGGCGAATTTGGCGGTTGCGGCCTTCCCAAAGCTGGATTTGGAGGCAAGTTTGGTCGGGCCAAGATCTATTTTTTTGTTGGCGAATGGTGACAGTAGCGGGCTGGGTGAGCTTGCCGTCGAGGGGCAGGCCCGATCGCCACTGGTGGAGGGCGGCGGCGGAGGGCTGGCCTTGGACCCAAACGCGGTAGGTTTTGGCGATCGGGTGGCGGGGGTGGGTGAGGCGGAAGGTGAAATCGCCATCATTGGTCAGCAGGAGGGCACCGGTGGAGTTGTAGTCCAGGCGACCGACGGGGTGGAGGCCGTGGCCGTGGCGCAGGTCAGGGGGCAAATAGTCCAGCACCGTGGGGCGACCCTGGGGATCGGCGCAGGTGGAGACAACTCCCAGCGGCTTATGGAGCAGGATGTACAGTAATTCAGGTTTCCGTTGTGTTTTCAGTAAAACCCCATCAACTTTAATGAAATCATGCTGGGGATCAACTTTCTGGCCTAAATGGGCGATCTGTCCGTTGACCTGAACTCGTCCAGCTTCGATTAAGGCTTCAGCCTGTCGGCGGGAGGCAATGCCGTGGTGGGCAAGAACTTTTTGGAGGCGATCGGCCATGGCTTAGGAGGGGTCACGGCGAGCATGAAGGACTTGGCCCTGGAGGGATTGGCCGAGGTAGGGGGTGTTGTGGGCACGCGATCGCAGGGTGTCCGGGTTCACGGTCCAGGGGGAAGCGGGATCGAACCACAGCCAGCCGCCGGAGCCGGTGCTGAGGCTGGGGGGTTCCAGGCCAAGAATCTGGGCAGGGGCGATCGCCAGCCGGTGCCACAGTTCCGTGGCAGACCAGTGGCCGGGGGTGACGAACTGGTGCCAAAGGCAGGGCAGGGCCAATTCTAGGCCGATCGCCCCCACCGGGGCTTCCCCAAAGGCGACGGTTTTTTCTTCGTAGGTGTAGGGGCTGTGATCCACGGCGATCGCGTCAATCATCCCAGCCTTCACCGCAGCTTGGAGGGCCGATCGATCGTCGGCATTGCCCACGGGGGGCGCAAGGCGCAGATGGGGATTGTAGTCCGCGAGATCTTCGGTGCTGTGGATTAAATGGAGCCAGGTGGTGCTGGCGGTGACGGGCAAGCCCTGGGCCTTGGCTTGGGCGATCAGTTCAACCCCCCGTGCGGTGGTGATGCGCATAAAATGGACGGGGGTTCGGAGTTCAGCGATCGCCTCCAGCAGTCCCGCTAGGGGCACGGTTTCAGTTAAATAGGGCAAACTGGGCAAGCCATAGTGCAGCGCTAGGGGGCCATCCCAGGCCGTACCCGACCCAGCCAAAGCCGCACTCCAGGGCCAAAGGGCGATCGGCTTTTTGAGGAACTGGCTGTAGTCCAGCACGCGCCGCATCAGGGTCCAGTCTTCGATCGATCGCGCCTCCGCAAAGCCGATCGCCCCCGCCGTCGCCAATTCCGCTAAATTCGCCATCTGTTGCCCCTGGCAGCCCTGGGTCATGGCCCCCCAGTAATGGAACTGGACGGGGTAGAACTGGGCCAACCGTTGACCCAAGCGTTCCCCATCATCCAGGGCGGGGGTGGTGTTGGGTAAAACGGCAACTTGGGTAAAGCCGCCCGCGATCGCCGCTGCCGCCAAGGACTCCCAGGTTTCCCGCTCTTCGTGGCCCGGTTCCCCCGATCGGCTGTAGAGGTCAACCAAGCCAGGGGCCAAAATCTGGCCGGAGGCCGATCGGCGTTGCAGGGTCGCCGTCACCGCAGCGGGCAGTTGAGCCAGATCGGGATCAAGCTGGGGCGGGCGATCGGGGGTCAAGAGGACCGTAGCAGGGCGATCGATCCCAGCCTGGGGATCAATGACACGGACCTGCTCTAACAGAAGGGGTTCCCTAATCATGGTTTCCATGGGGTCAGGCTTGGGGGGGCGGAGGATTTATGAATGAGCGCGAACGGTGGACAGGCCAGTGGGTTTATCCCACACAAGCACCTGTAGGGGTCGGTTTTTCGGACCCGCTTTGGAATTGGGGCGGTCATGGGCGCGGAGACCACGCCCCTACAGTGGGCTGGGATGTCCTGTTATAAAGCCCCGGCAGCCGTGGAGTCAAAAATACTCCCCGCACCCAGATGAGTGGTGATATTCAAAGCTTGGAGCACCGGGTGACCCTCCAGTTTTTTGGGATAGTCCACCACCGTCACAGCCCCGTTACCCTGCTTCACCGCCCAAAAATCCTTGGGTTGCAGCCCCATGACATAACAGAGAATCGCCTTATTAACTGCATCATGGGCCACCACCAAGCCAGTGCTGCCCTCCGGAGCCTGGGCGATAATATCCCGCCATGCCGCCACCCCCCGATCCCAAACATCCTGGAGGTTTTCCCCTTCGGGCATTTGCACCGTTTCCGGCGTATCTTTCCAAGCTTGCAGTAAGTCGCCGTACTCTGCCTTAATTTCCGTCTCTAGCTTGCCCTCCCAAAGGCCATGGCCAATTTCCATCAAACGGCTCTCCGTATCGAGGCTGAGTTCCGGATGTTTTGCGACGATCGCCTCCGCCGTTTCCTTGGGCCGCAGCAGGGGACTCGTCACCGCAAAATCAATCTGGACATCCTGCAAAAACTCCGCCGCCGCCGCCGCTTGGCGATGGCCATTGTCATTGAGGGGAATATCAATTTGGCCCTGGAAGCGCTGCATCCGGTTCCACTCCGTTTCGCCATGGCGCACCAACAAGAGCCGCACACCACTTTTCTCCTTGCGATCGGGCAGGGGATCACCCAAATGGGCCGTCAAATTCATCGACTCCAGTTGGGTCTTCTCCCCCAGTCCCCCCGCAAAATTCAACACACTCAGCCCACAGTTCGACTGGCGCAAAACCTTGTACTCCTGTTCAGGGATCCCCAGAGCCGTACTCAGCAAGGCACGAATCACACCGTTATGGGCCACAATCAGCAGGGTCTGATCCCGATGTTGCTCCAACGCCCGCCGCCAGAAGCTTCGGGTTTGCTCATACAAATCCAGCACAGGCCGCAGGGTCACCGCTTGGCCATCCCGGTCAACCACCATCGTCAGTTGCTCCGGGTGCTCTTGCCAAAGCTTGTAACTTTCGCCCGCCACAGCCTTCACTTCGTCCCGCGATAGCCCCTCCCACAGCGGCAGATCAATTTCCATTAGCTCATCGGTGGGCTGGGGGGTGGGTTGCTGGCCATCCGGGAAGCAACCGCAAATAATTTGGGCAGTGTGGTGCGCCCGCTGGAGAGGACTACAGTAGACCGCATCCAGGGGAACCTTGGCCAAAACCTGGCCCACTTGGCGAGCGGAGGCTTGGCCTGCTTCGGTGAGAACAGAGGCATCGGAGCGGCCTTGGATGCGGCCTTTGGCGTTGTAGCTGCTTTGGCCGTGGCGAACGAGAATTACGCGAGTAGTCAGGGGTCTAGCCTCCGGTGCTGAGAATGCGACAGGTGCGGCACAGGGGGAGTGGCCCATGCCTAGGGAATCTTACCGTGATTTCAGGAACCCAGAACATGGCCCCCCTGGGGTAGGCGAGATATTGGTTGACCTACTTTGGGTACCGGAACCGATACACTGGAGACCGGATTGAGAAAAA
>JBMTWK010000126.1:0-7974 GCA_049452395.1 Prochlorothrix sp.
CAGAATTGTCGGTTGTCCGTTGTAACAAAACGGATGGTGGCACCAAAAAATCACCCATCAGAGCAGCCACACAACACCCGCACTACAGGGTCTAACCCCCAGGGGGGTATCCCGTCCTTGAAGGGGGGGCAGGGTTAGCGAAGCAGGGGGCGAAGGGCTTGGCTGAGGCTGTCTACCACGAGGGTCAGGACAATAAAGCAGAGAAGGGTCAGGCTGAGGCCGCTGTAGTCGAAGCTGCTGATTTGCTCGGTCATGAGTCGGCCCAAGCCCCCAGCCCCCACCAAGCCGACGATCGCCGTTTCCCGCAGACACACTTCCCAGCGGTAGAGGATATAGGCGAGGAAGCGGCTGAGGTTTTGGGGCAGGACAGAGTAGAGGAGGGCGGCAACGGGCGGGGCACCCAGGGTATGGAGGGCACGGAGGGGCCGATCGTCCAGGTTTTCATTCACCTCCGCCATTAAGCGACCGAGAATCCCGAAATTGTGGAGTGCCAGGGCGATCGCGCCGGGTAAAATCCCCGGAAAGAGGATAAATAGCCAAACTAAGGCCCAAATGGGGGCAGGAATGGCACGACTGAGCAGCAGCAGAAAACGGGTACCCAAAAAGAGGATCCAGGCGATCGCGGTTTGGAGGTGAACTTGGGGGGACGATCGTGCTTCCGATCGGGATCCCAAGGGTTGCAGCCAACCACCGGGCAGCAAAACCGTATGGGCCGCCGGGAATGAGGCTAAAATGCCGCCCAATCCAGCGAGGACCATCGCCAGAACCGACATCGCCAGGGTCAGGAGCGAAAGCTGGGCCAACTGCGTGAGAGTCGCAGTATCAGGCCAAGGGGGACGGGCTTCGGCAAAGATTTCCCCAAGCAGGAGGCGGCTACGGGGGGAAAAGAGGCGATCCCAGCCAATATCAAGGGAATAGAAGCTCAGGGGAATGGCGATCGCGGTGAGCAATCCAGAGACAGGAATCAGCCAGGATCGATCGCTCCTGGTCCCTGGGTAGGCAGCATTGGAATCCCCCCCGGCCCCCCTTTGGAAGGGGGGAGTAGAAACAAGGGGTTGGTTAAGGTCTAGGCGGCTGGTAAAGCCCAGGGATCGCCGCAGAGTGGCACTCCAGCTATCCACCAAACCATTGAGCACCAGCAGCGCATAGAAGCCCGTCCAGAGTTCGTCATAGCGCAAGGACTGGAGGCTCAGCAACAGTTCATAGCCCAACCCCCCGGCTCCGATTACGCCCAAAACCGCCGCCGATCGCAGGGAACACTCAAAGCGATAGAACGTATAAGACAGAAGATTCGGCAACGCCAGGGGGAGAAAACCATAGAGCCATGCCTTGGGAGGAGAAACCCCGGCATACAGCAGAGCGTAGAGCGGATCCGTGGGGGTTTCATCCAGAATTTCCGAGAAAACCTTAGCCACACTGGCCCCAAAGGGAATGGCGATCGCCAACACAGCCACCACCGGATCCAAGCCCAAAATATTGAGCAGCAATAACCCCCAAATCAACTCATGGATCGCCCGTGGGGGAATCAGCAACCCCCGCACTAGCCCCCAAGCTGCCAGCCCCCACCCATAGCCCCGACTGCCCTGGGGACAAAAACTAAGCCAAAAAATCTTGGAGGCGAGGCCACCGCCGATCGCCCCGATCGCCACACTCAAAACCGTGCCACAAACCGCATAGGCAAAGGTAATGCCGCTAGCCCGGACAATCCTAGCCAAAAAATCCGGCGCTAGGTCAGGATGGAGACTCGCAGCCCAAAATGCGCCAAAGTTGGCGAAACCACCCCCATTGACGATCGGCCCCGCCGCTCTCCCATAGAACCCATAACCCAACCCCAAGCCCAGCCCCAGCCCCACCATCCAAAAACCCCAAGGAAGACGCAGTAGGGCCAATGGTCCTAGCCCTGGGGGAGAGCCTGGGGAAGTCATTTTATGATTGCTCAAGAATTCCCCAAAGATCCTAGTATTTTGGTTTTTTATCGCCTAATATTCGCCAAAAAATCGGGGAAATTTCTGCCCCTGGGCCTAGGTCAGAGCAGAGAGCTTAGAACTCAGCCGCACCCTGCCCCGGCGAATTAGATAAAGAATACGATCGATACAGTGCAATTCCTCTTGAAATCCCAAGCTTTCGTCGGGATCCGTATTTAACAGAATCGCCAACAGCCCATAGCGATCGGCAATGGTCAACTCATGATTCGTACACGTGTAGATAAAAAGATCGGAAATTGCGCCGGGGAGGGGGGAAAGGCGGTTCATGGGGCGAATCTGAGTCCTACGCCTCCAGTATCCCAGAAGAATCGCCCCACGACCGTGACCCCAGCCTGTAGGCCCAGTGATAGTTTGCCGCTGAGTTGGTGACCCGATCGGGGCAGAAATGTGACCTTAGAGCCACGATCGGCGTGATTTCACCCCCAAAGGCCCGGTGACTTAGCGCTTCAGGGCACTCCCTCAGGAAACGCCCGCTAGCTCTGGTTTTGCGGCGATCGGGGCCGAAAGCGCCGCTTCCAGAGAAGACCGCCCCAGCCGTTCCTCCAGAATTTTCATCACCTCGCGGCCAAAGTCGTTACCATTGCGCTGCCATGCCTCCAGGCAAACTTCCCCAAAGAACGATCCCAGCGGTTCTGGGTTCCAGAGCAGCTTGCGGGCCGTCCAGGGCATCATGCTCATGGGGTCATAGTTTGGCTTGAGGATGTTCTGCTCTAGGGCATATTCCTCTAAATGGGTGTGGGGCTGCAAACCAATAAAGAAAATCGCCGGTTCTACCTTATCCGCCCCAAAAATGGCCTCTAATTCGCGATGGTAGGCGATCGTCTGTCGAATGGTCTCAAAGGTCTCGTCAATGACATTAAAGGAGTAGTTCACCGAAACCAGATCGTTAAACCCAGCCGCCTTCAAATCCCGACAGTTTTCCAAGACCACCCGCAGGTTGTAGCCCATGCGCATCTTCCGCACCAGTTCCTGGGAGCCGCTGGTAATGCCAATTTCAAAGTAATTCATGCCCGTTTGCACCATTAAGCGGCACAGTTCCGGGGTAAGGTTATCAGCACGGATATAGGCAGCCCAATGGATATCTTCCATGCCGGAAGCGACAATTTTCTCCAGCAGTTCCACAGCATTGGGGATAAAGCGGCGGGCGGGAATAAACTGAGCATCGGTAAACCAGAAGTTGCGCACACCCCGATCGTACAACTGCTGCATTTCCGCCACCACCTCATCGGCGGGATTAATCCGCACCTGCTTCCCTTCCACCACCGTATAGACACAGTAACAGCAGTTATGGGGACAGCCCCGCTTGGTTTGGACCCCAATATAGAAGTCCTGGGCCTGGAAATAGTAGTTAAATTCGGGCCAAATGCTCTCAATATAGGGATAGTTGCACGCTGTTTTTTCCAGGGGAGTGGGCCACTCGTGGATCAGGCGATCGCGGGGCTGGGTTTCCCCGGCAATGTAGCAGCGCTCCGAGCTAATATCCTGCCCGTGCAGCAGTTTTTCCAGCAGCGTCTCCCCTTCACCAACGGAAACGATCGTCCCCTTCGGCAGTTTCTGGGCAAGTTGCTCATAAAAGACACTCACAGCCCCCCCTCCGACAACAGTGCGCCCATTGGGGTGATATCGCTGCGATCGCTTCAGGGCACGCTTGATTAAACCCGCATTGCGCCACAGTTCGCGGTAATAGGAGGTGGCCAACTTCAAACCGCCCAACGCCCCTTGCAGCTTCAGGAAGGGATTGCGCCCATAGAAGACCTGGAAGGCATTTTGGAGCGGATTGCCGCCCCGACCGCCCACAGGGGCGTAAATTTGAATATCTCGCCAGGAAAAGACCGTCAGCGTGGGGCGAAACTCATCAATACAGGCATCAAGGGCGGCTTTGTAGTCCAGGGGCGGCACGGTGCCCAGATCAAAGATCCGCTGCTCCACCGTGGGAAACTGTTTATGGATGTGATCCGCTAGGTAGACAACGCCGATCGGGAAAATGGGGTTACAGGGCAGGCGCACGTACAGGATGCGCTCACCCAGAGTGCGATCGTGACCGGCTTGGTCATGAGGAGCAGGGATCGGTTGGGAGGCTGAGTTCGCCTGAAGCATAGCGGGGGTGGAGGGGGTGGAATGTCCGTCCAGCATGGCAACGCCCTGGATAAATGAGCAATTTTTACATAAATTCACATTTCCATTATATAGACTTGGGGGAGGCTCTCCGATCGGTCTCGCCGCTCCCCATCCCCAATCAGAATAAGCATTCCTAATACTCGCCTTTGAAGACGGTCTATACTGAACTCCAGGTGTTGCCGATCGACGCAATAGTTCAGGTAGGGGCAATCCCCCCGTGGTTGCCCCGGCTTTGCTCAAAAAGGGTCGGCACGGGGGCACGACCCCTACCCAAGCTCTTCAGATTTAAACTGGCTTTCCCTCACAAGATGTACTTCAACACCAGCGGCCCATCCTAACAAGACCCAACCGACTCTAATTTTACCCAACCCTAATTTTACCAAGAGACTTTCTGTGCTACCCCGCGACGAACTCCTAAAAGGTACTGAAAACCGGGAAATTCTGGCCCGTGTGCTCGATCAAGCCGAGCAAGCCATCCGCACCTGGGAAATCATCACCACAGACTTTCTCTCTCCGCCGGAACTGGCAACCGTAACCCCAGTTCTGGGCCGCTTAACGGAAGTGACTTGGGTGGCTTGGGGCGGCTATGAACAGGCAGAGCGGCAGCGTCTGGCCCTAGCCCGATCGGAATTGCCCCTCGATCGCGACCAAGTGCCCCTTGCCGCCCTGAACATTGCGGGGAATTTCCTCTTTGATGCCGCCACCCACCGCGACTTTCTCGGTGCGCTGTTAGGGACTGGCTTAGTGCGGGAAAAGGTGGGGGATTTGATTGTGTTGGGCGATCGGGGTGCCCAGGCGATCGTCGTGCCGGAGTTGGTGGACTTTTTGGCGATGAGTCTCAATCAGGTGCGATCGGTGCCGGTCAAAACCATGGCGATCGACTTTGCCGATTTACGGATTCAGCCCCCCCGCACCAAGGAACTCACCACCGTGGAAGCCTCCTTGCGGCTCGATGCGATCGCCTCAGCGGGCTTTGGCATGTCCCGCAGCAAAATGGTGGACCTGATCCAATCGGGAGAAGTGCGGGTGAACTGGAAAACCATCACCCAATCCAGCCACAGCGTCAAAACCGAAGATTTAATCGCCATCCGGGGCAAGGGCCGCCTCAGCATTGGCGAGATCACGGTCACCAAAAAAGAACGGTACCGCGTCACCCTCACCCGCTATCTCTAGGGGATGGATACGGGTAGGGGTCGCGCCCCCGCCTGTCCTGAGCGTAGCCGAAGGGTGCCGACCCGCTGGGTGCCAAAACCGGGGCAACCACGGGGGGATTGCCCGTACACAAATCCTCGTGAATCAGCAACTGGGGCTTAGCCTACACTGGGGTGCTGTTGGTGCCAGGTCGTAGACTGCTCATAGGCATAGGCCACCCGGAAAAGCTGATCTTCCCGCAGCACATTACCGATGATTTGCATCCCGATCGGCAACCCCGCCCCATCAAAGCCACAGGGCAAGCTCAATCCCGGCAGTCCCGCCAGGTTCACCGGAATCGTCATCAAATCCGACAGATACATACTGATGGGATCTTCGGTCTTGTCCCCCGCCTTAAAGGCCGTCGTCGGAGCCGTGGGACACACCAGCACATCCACCGCCTCAAAGGCCGCTTCAAAGTCCTGCTTAATCAGGGTGCGGACCTTTTGGGCCTTGAGATAGTAGGCATCGTAGTAGCCCGCCGACAGCGCATAGGTACCGAGCATAATCCGGCGCTTAACCTCAGCCCCAAAGCCCTGGGCGCGAGTTTTGGTGTACATATCGAGAATATTCTCGGAATCTGGCTGACGGAAGCCATATTTCACCCCGTCATAGCGGGCGAGATTCGCCGAAGCTTCCGAGGGCGCAATGATATAGTACGTCGGCAGACCGTAGCGGAAGCGGGGACAGGAAATTTCCTGGACTTCCGCCCCTAAAGACTGGAGTTGCTCGATCGCCGTCCGCACTGCCGCCGCAACCGTTTCATCTAGCCCTTCCCCAAAGGTCTCATTAATCACCCCCACCTTGACCCCCTTCAGATCGGGGACCAAACACTGGGTATAGTCGGGAATGTCCACCGCTAAGCTGGTGGAGTCCTTCGGGTCATAACCGGCGATCGCCCCTAGCAAAATCGCCGCATCCTCCACGGTTCGCCCAAAGGGACCAATCTGATCCAGCGATGAGGCATAGGCCACCAAGCCAAAGCGGGACACCAGGCCATAGGTGGGCTTGAGGCCAACAACCCCACAGAAAGACGCAGGCTGGCGAATCGATCCCCCCGTATCGGATCCCAGGGCAACCACACACTGATCCGCCGCAACTGCCGCCGCCGATCCCCCGGAAGAGCCACCGGGAACGGTCTCCAGGTTCCAGGGGTTATGGGTGCGGCGGAAGCCAGAATTTTCCGTCGAGCTGCCCATGGCAAACTCATCTAAGTTGGTTTTGCCCACCATGACCGCTCCGGCTTCAGCGAGCTTGGTCGTCACGGTGGACTCAAAGGGCGGCACAAAGTTCGCCAGGATTTGGGAGCCACAGGTCGTTGGAATGCCCTGGGTACAGAGATTATCTTTAATGCCGATCGGAATGCCCGCTAGAAGGCCAATTTCCTCGCCAGCGGCAATTTTTGCATCGACCTGCTGGGCCTGGGCGAGGGCTGCATCCGCCGTTACGGCCAAAAAACTATGCAACTGGGGTTCAAGACGTTGAACCCGATCGAGGGCAGCTTGGGCAATTTCCACTGCCGATCGTTCTTTCTTAACAAGCTGTTGGTGCAGAGTGCGGATCGAGTCCATAGGGCTTCGCTGAAGGGGTCACAGGCAAGGGCGATCGGGAAACTCCCGAAAGAATTCCGTCCCATCCTACCGTGAAAGGGCAGGCCGGATGTAGGCCAGGGCAGACGAGCCAAGCAGAACCGCACAACAAAACCGAGCCAAGCCATCCCCCCAATGCAGCTCTTGGGAAAGAACAACCTAGCTCCCCGTGCGATAGACTCCGTAAAATAGACCCCATAAAAGGGATAGTGGAGAACTCCCTTTCGTCCTAGAATACTCTTTAGATTATTCTCATAATTCCCTCTTCAACCCTATCTTGCGCCCCACGGAGGAGTTCGGTACATGTCCTTACAAGCAGTTGGTTCCCTAGAGACAAAAGGTTTTCCTCCAGTATTGGCCGCCGCAGATGCCATGGTCAAAGCAGGCCGCGTGACCTTAGTCGGGTATCTCCGGGCTGGAAGTGCTCGCTTTACGGTCAATATTCGGGGTGATGTGTCTGAAGTGAAGGCCGCTATGGAAGCGGGAATCGAAGCAGCGGAAAATACCCCCGGTGGCACCCTAGAGACTTGGGTGATTATCCCCCGTCCCCATGAGAATGTGGAGTGCGTGATGCCGATCGAATATACCGAAGCTGTGGAACAGTTCCGCCAAGCCGTGAACTAGGCTGAAGTTGTAAGGTGTTGCTGGGGTATCAATTCTGGATTGGGTTAGGGGTGGGTCTTGCCCTAGGCTTTATCTGGGGTTGGTTGTTGCGTCCGAGGATTGCAGCCTTGAGATCGCTGCCAACTCGGCGAGCCTCAACCCAGTCCCCCAAAACGCTATCACCCAATGCTCTCCCCAACCCTAACCCTTTTCAAGCCCTTGCCCAACGTCCAGAAGCCTTGCCTGCTTTAAAAGCCAGACTACTAGAGCTAGCGGGTGGGGACGGAGAGTCCGCCGATCGCCTCGTTGCTCAAGCTCGTTTTGGTCGGCCTGGTCGATCGGAAAATTACTACTACTGGCGTGCGATTCGCCAACTTGAACAACTCCAAGATCCTGAATTCCCCGAAACCCCTGAAGGCACTGCCGATTAACAAGATCATTCGGGTTGGGTCAACCCCCTGTGGTTACCCCGGTTTTGCGCGAAAAGG
>JBMTWK010000127.1:0-7971 GCA_049452395.1 Prochlorothrix sp.
GCGGGAATTGGATATTGCGACGGAAAGTCTGACCCGCTTCCTGGCAACCCGCGAAAACTTGGAGATTGAGTCGGCCCAGAAGCCGGTGCCCTGGCAACTGTTGTCCCAACCCGGTGTGCCTCAAACCCCAATCTCCCCCAATGTGCCCCGCAATCTCATGATGGGTCTCCTGGCCGGTCTGGGGCTGGGCGTGGGAGCTGGGTTGCTGGTCGATCGCCTTGACAATGTGGTGCACGATATTGATGAACTGAAGAGCATCACTGGACTGCCCCTCCTGGGTCGCATTCCCTACAATACAGATCTGGTTAACTTTGACTCCCATAACCCCGCAGACTTTACCGCTGCTGTGACTTCCCCGACTCCAGGCAGTTCGGGAGCCGGAAAGCAGGGCCGCAATGCCCCCGATGCCGTACCGGATACCTACCGCACCTCTCCCTTTTTGGAAGCATTCCGGTTGCTCTACGGGAACCTGCGCTTTCTCCAGTCGGATGCAGCCCTCCTGTCCCTAGCGGTGAGTTCTGCGCTGCCGGGGGATGGCAAGTCCACGATGTCAATTCATTTGGCCCAAGCTGCGGCGGCGATGGGACAGCGGGTTTTGTTGGTGGATGCGGATATGCGCTGTCCGAAGATCCATCGGCGTTTGGGACTGTCGAACCTCCAGGGGTTGAGTAATGTTTTGGCCCGCAAGATTGATCCAGAGCAAGCGATTCATTTGGTGGAGCCAAACTTGGCGGTGCTGACGGCGGGGCAGATTCCCCCGGATCCCACCAGTCTGCTCTCGTCCCATCGGATGCAGTTTTTGATGGAGCGGTTTGAGGCCAGTTATGACTTGGTGATTTATGACACGCCGCCGATGATGGGCTTGGCCGATGCGTCGATTTTGGCCAATTATCTGGATGGGGTCTTGTTGACGGTGGGTCTGGGTAAGACCGATCGATCGGTGCTGCGCAGCGTTTTAGATGATGTCAAGGTCTCCAATATCCAAGTCTTGGGCATCGTCGCCAATGGCCTGAGCCAGGGCAGCCAGTTCACCGACAAGTACTATGGCTACTACAAGGATGCAGCGCGGTACTATCAACCGCCCCAGGCTGAGACCCAGGGGTTTGCACCGATCGCCGATCCCCTAGCAACAGGGCAACCGACGGACGCTGAGGATGCCTTGAATCCCGCAGCCTTAGGAGATCCCAGTTCCCGGTCCTAGGGTCTGGACTTGGCTCGATGCTGCTGTGACCTCCGGTTCCTGCACCCAACGTCTGGTTATCTTGACCCGCTACCCAAGGCCAGGGACGACGAAAACGCGCCTGATTCCGGCTTTGGGTCCGGAGGGGGCGGCGGACCTTCAGCGGCGGATGACGGAGCACACCGTGGCCCAGGCCCGCCGCTTGGGGGAGACGGTGGAGGTGGAGGTGCGCTATACGGGGGCGACGGCGGCGGCGATGGAGCAGTGGCTGGGGGGAGAACTCCCTGGGGGGTCTGCTGTGGAGTTGTGGCCCCAGGGGGAAGGGGACTTGGGCGATCGCATGGGGCGGGCAGTCCAGGCAGCCTTAGGGGCAGGGATAGAGCGGGTGGTGCTGATTGGCATTGACTGCCCGGATCTGGAGACGACGATTTTGGCCCAAGCCTTTGCCGCACTCCAAACCGTGGATGTGGTCCTTGGCCCTGCGATCGATGGGGGCTATTACCTCATCGGGCTGCGGCGCTGGGTGCCAGAACTATTTGAGGCGATGCCCTGGGGCAGCGATCGGGTGCTGGCCCTGACCCTCGATCGTGCCCAAGCCTGCTCCGTCACCGTGCAGCAATTGGTGCCCTTGCCAGACCTCGATCGGCCTGAGGATTTGCCCCTCTGGGACCAAAAGCCCCGCCTGAGTTTGGTGCCAGTGTCGGTGATTATTCCCACCCTCAACGAAGCGCAGCATCTGGGGGCAACGCTACGATCGCTCCAGACCGCGAAACGCTTACCCCTAGAGGTGATTGTGGTGGATGGGGGTAGTGGGGACGAGACCCGCAGCATCGCCGAGCAAGCCGGGGCTAGGGTGATTAAAACCGAGCCGGGACGGGCAAACCAGCTAAACCAAGGCGCAGCAGAGGCACAGGGGGATATTCTGTTATTCTTCCATGGCGATACCCAGGTTCCGCCGGATTTTATCGAACACATAACGCAGACCTTGGCCCAGCCGGGGGTTGTGGCAGGGGCTTTTCGGTTGCAGATCCAAGGACGGGGCTGGGGGCTGCGGGGGGTGGAGTGGGGGACTAATGTGCGATCGCGCTATGGACAGTTGCCCTACGGCGATCAGGGGCTATTTCTGCATCGAGCCACCTTTGCGGCGGTTGGCCCCTTTGCGCCCCTGCCGATTATGGAAGATTTTGAACTCGTACAGCGCCTCAAACGCCAAGGCCGCATTGCCCTCGCCCCCGCTGCGGTGCAGACCTCCGATCGCCGCTGGCGTAAACTTGGCATTGTGCGCACCACGGTGATTAACCAGCTCATGCTGTTGGGCTACGCTTTGGGGGTCGATCCCGATCGCCTTGCCCAGTTTTACCGCCGTCAGCGCCCTGTTCCCCCCCCGTCGCTCAATCAGCCGGATTGAGGATAACCCGTTGGGGCAATTCAGGTTTGGGTAAAGGTTTTGGTAAAGTTTTAAAGCGGCAAACCTGGAAAGACCTTTTCCAAGGACTGCGGCGATCGATTGCCTTTGCACGACCTACCTTAACCCATTCCCCATGACCACCGTTGCCCCCTTAGATGCTACTGCTGTCTTAGAAGTCCTGCGCCCGGTGCAGGATCCAGAACTGCAAAAGAGCCTGGTGGATCTGAATATGATCCGCAATGTGGCCATTGAGGGGGGCCAGGTCCGCTTTACCCTGGTCTTGACCACCCCCGCCTGTCCCCTGCGGGAATTCATTGTGGAAGACTGCCAGAAGGCGGTCAAGACCTTGCCGGGAGTGGAAACCGTGGAGGTGGAGGTGACGGCGGAAACCCCCCAGCAGAAGAGCCTGCCCGATCGCCAAGGCATTGACGGCATCAAAAACATTATTGCGGTCACCAGCGGCAAAGGGGGCGTGGGCAAAAGCTCCATAGCAGTGAATCTCGCCGTTGCCCTCGCCCAAGCCGGGGCCAAGGTGGGCCTGCTGGATGCCGATATCTACGGGCCAAATGCGCCCAATATGTTGAACTTGGCCGATGCCCAGATCACAGTGCTGGAGGGCGATGTCCTAGAGCCAGCCTTTAACCATGGAGTCAAGCTGGTGTCCATGGCCTTTTTGATTGATAAGGATCAGCCCGTGATTTGGCGGGGGCCAATGCTCAACGGCATTATTCGCCGCTTTCTCTACGATGTGCAGTGGGGCGATTTGGATTATTTGTTTGTGGACCTGCCCCCCGGTACCGGCGATGCCCAGTTGACCTTGGCCCAAGCGGTGCCCATGGCGGGGGCTGTGGTGGTGACAACGCCCCAAACGGTGGCGCTGTTGGATGCCCGCAAAGGCTTGAATATGTTCCGACAACTGGGGGTTCCGATTTTGGGCTTGGTGGAAAACATGAGCTACTTTATTCCGCCGGACCTGCCCGATCGCCGCTACGATATTTTTGGCTCCGGTGGGGGCGAAAAAGCAGCCCAGGAACTGGGGGTGCCGCTGTTGGGCTGTGTGCCCCTGGAAATTGCCCTGCGCGAAGGGGGGGATGGGGGTACGCCGATCGTGGTTAGCCAGCCAGAGTCTGCCTCGGCCCAAGCCCTTAAAGCCTTAGCCCAGCAGGTCGCCGCACGGGTCTCCGTAGCAGCGCTGAGCTAACAAACGCGAGGTCTAGAGCCGGTCGATCGCAGCCACATCCGTCTAGTTTACGGAGGCTGATCTGCCTGGGGTGTTGAGTTGCTCTATCCTCTACGAGTTTTCGGGGAAAGTCCCCCAAATGCCCTTGACACTGGAAAGAGTTGTGTATCCTAGAAATCAAGGCCAAGCCTAAGGGGACTCTGAGCAACCCAGCCTCAACCCCAAACCCAGCAACTAAACCTATCCAACGGGGGTCTGCGCGACTCACGGAGTTTTCCGACATTCTCTAAGGCCCCGCACTCTGGATCAGCCCAGCAGAGGCTGGTCCTCGCATTTTCTGGCTGCCAAGGGGGAGACGACCGCCGGTCAGGCATTCGCTGCGATCGTCGGGATCTGTACCCTCAGCATCTAGGTTTTTTAGGACAGGACGATCAAGGGCATTGCAAGGGGAGATGATCGCTGTGCCACGTCAATACTTATTACAAAAACGGCAGCAATCCTATTGGTTAGGGCTGCTACTCCTCATTATTGCAGCGAGTACCGGGATTATTGTGGACTGGTTTCGGGGCCATGAGCTACGCAGCCTCCAAACGAGCAAAAGCCATCAACCCTTGGGCCATGCGCTGAAACTGGAGGCCCAGATTTTTGAGCTGCAAACAAACTTGGGGTTAGCCCAAACCCACGCCCTCTATGCCCTGAAAAATGATCCGGCGATCGAGGCGGTGTTGGGAACACCATCCACAGCGGTGATTTTGCCCAACTTTGAGCAGAGCAGTATTCAACAGGGCTACTCCCAAATTTGGATCCAGATTGCACAGCTAGAGCAGTCCTTAGAGGCCGTACAGCCCACGATCGACCCCCTGCGGCGGCGGGAGATGGAGTCTACCCTCGATCGGGTTGGCGAGATGCTCTATCAACTGGAACCCTTAATTGCGGCGGCCAAACGGCAAGACCTGAACCTCAATACGTTTTATACCCACACCACCATTTTGGCGCTGATCCAAGAGCGGAACAGTGATGTTGAATACTTGGTTAAACTCCTCCAAGAGCAGTATGAACAGGATCTACTGGTTCAGGAGAAGAGAAATCAGCAATCCTGGCGCATTTTTGGGGTTATGACCATCCTGGCCGTGGGATTTCTCTGTTTTTATGTGTATGTGTTGATGATTCTCCTGGACAAAGCCGAGCAGACCGCTGCCGAAAAAACCAGTTTTGTCCACCTCATGAGCCATGAAATTCGGACCCCCCTCAACTCTATGATTGGGGCGGCTGAACTCTTGATGGAAACGGCCCTACGATCGCACCAGCAAGACCTATCCCGCATGATTAAAGAGAGCGGCAATGCTCTTTTAGCGATTATTAATGATTTACTCGATTTATCCAAGCTGGAGAACCATAAGCTGGAGTTGGAGGCGAAAACCCTCAGTATTGCCCACTGCCTAGAGGCAGCTTTTGATATTTTGGCGGCCAATGTGGTCCACAAGAATTTAGAGCTAACCTATACGATCGATCCCAGCTTACCCCCGGAATTATTAGGGGATTTTACGCGCCTGCGCCAAGTTTTGCTGAATTTGCTCAACAATGCGATTAAATTCACCCCCACTGGGCAGATCTTGGTGGCGGTGAAGGTCCATAGCAAGCGCAATGTCACCCCTTGCCCCATTCGCAACATTCCCACACAGTTGATTGCGGCCACCTATGAGGTGGAATTCGCGGTCCATGATACGGGCATTGGCATTGAACCGCAGAAGATGCACCGCCTGTTTCAGCCCTTTAGCCAGGTGGATGCGTCTACGAGTCGGCGGTTTGGGGGCACGGGCTTGGGGTTGGCCATTAGTAAGCGGCTGTGTAATTTGATGGAGGGGACGATCTGGGTGGAGAGTCGGGGCAGTGTGGCGGGTTGGCCTCCCCAGGGTTGGACGGCACCGTCCCGGTCCCCCAGCCCCAGCGTCACTGCCGATCCGTCGCCGGATGCACCGCCCCAGACTCCTTGGGGAACGACGTTTTACTTTACGGTGGCCATGCCGGTGCCCATCCACCACTCCCAAGAGCAGGAGACGGACCTGGACGAGGGCGATCGGCTCCTGCCAACGGCAGTATCAGCAACAGCCGCACCAATAGTATCGGCAATAGCAGCACCAACAGCAGCGCCAACAGTCGCCGCGCCGACTCCCTTATCGGCAACAGCCGCACCAACGCTTCCCATCCCCGATCGCCGCCGTAATCCACAGAATCCACAGGATAATCCCCAGGATGATGCCCCGCTTGATGGGCCAGCACAGTCGGCTGCTGTCTCCGCTTCCCCGGATGCGGCCCTTGCCCCCTCGCCCGTTCCCCTCGATCGTCCCACCCAAGCCCTACTCCTCAGCCGCAGCACAACCCTAGCCCAATTTTTGGCGCAGCAACTCCAGTTTTCTCCCAGCCAGCCCAAGCCCCAACTCTATACCGTCACAACCCTCTCAGACTTGGACAACCTGCTGGGGCAAGCCCATCGCTTTAGTGGGGTGTTTATTGATGGGCGCGATTTGGATTTGGACCCCTTGGGGGCAGACTGTACGCGGCTGAAGGCGCTGTGGTCTAGGCTGGAACCGCCGACGGCTGGCCCCCTGCTGCCCTTGATTTGGCTCCAGTTTGGGCACCAAACCTTTCCTAAGCCCCAGGATTGGCCGATGCCGACGACCGTCCTGACCCAGCCCCTGCGCCGCTCCCAACTGCAATCGGCCCTAGAGGAGTTGCGGGAGAAAACCGGCACGTCCGCGCAACCCCCAAGCCCAAAACTGACCCCTGTCCCGTCCCCATCCTCCGCCATCCCCGCTGCCGCCCCAGATCCGGCCCTCTTGCCCAGCACACCTGCTGATCCCACCGCCCCAGCACTACCAACCCCGACCCTAACCACCCCAGCGGCGCTTTCCGCCTCCGATCCTGCCCCGGCCTCCCTCGCGACCCCTGATACCCCGCCTTCCGACCAGCCTCTCGATCGCCTCCTCACCCCCCAAACCCCCGCCCTCCCAACGCTGCGGGTGCTGTTGGTGGAAGATGTTCCCACCAATCAAAAAGTGGCCCTGCGGTTTCTGTCGGTGTTGGGGTATCAGGCCGATGTGGCCAATAACGGTAAAGAAGCGCTTAACGCCCTAGATGCCCAGTTTTATGATCTGATTTTTATGGATTTGCAAATGCCGGAGATGGATGGCCTGGAGGCAACCTTGGCGATTCGTCAGCGCTATAACTCCCCCGATCGGCCTTGGATTGTGGCAATGACGGCCCATGCTTCGGAGCAGGCCCAAGCCGACTGTGTGCGGGTGGGGATGAATGGTTTTATGACCAAACCGCTGTGCAAAGCGGCCCTAGTGCAGGCCATTGAGACCTATGCGGCCCAGGGTGGGCCAGGGCTAGACCCAGCAGGCAATGGCAACACCGGGCATGAGCCTGGGAACAGGAATGGGAACGGCAATGGGTCGGCCATGGTGAGCGAAGGGTCGCCAGAGGCTAGCCAGCAGCCCACCCCCCAGAACAAGATCCCCGTCGGGTAAGTTTCAGGCATCGATCGCCATCCCCAAAGCACCCGGATCGAGGTCGGGTAGGTTGCAGGCATCGATCGCCATCCCCAAAGCACCCGGATCGATCTGGCCCCCCAAAACATCACGATGCAGGGGTTAATTAAGAGGTTACTTCAGGGGTTACTTAAAGATTCGTCTCACGGGGTTGACCAGACCCAAAGGATCCTCACAAGATGGACTGGACTGTCCCAGCGCAGCAGATCAGCACACTGTAAACAGGCTTGCCCGTGATGACCATGGCTAAAACGGCAACCGAGGAACCGATTCTGGTGAAGTTGGCTAAGCGAGGCAATGTCTCCGCGATCGCCAGCTTGATTCGCCAAGCCCTGCCTACTCTGACGGCGGTGAGGGTGAGTCAGCACAAGGGGACGCTCCAGATTTGCCTGGAAGGGACGCGGGTTCCCGATCGGGCCACCGTCGTGCCCGTGATTCAGCAGGGGTTAGAGCAACTGAGTCCGCCTGGGGTCTACTGGTTAAAGATTCAGGGCCAACAGAGCCTAGATCTTCAGCCAGACTGGGGAGAAATGAGCTTTTTGCAAGTGGTGGCTCCCGCTAGCGCTAGTGTTGTCCCTAGTGCAGGGCCGATCGGGGCTGAGTGGGAACTAGAAAGTCAACGGCAAGGGCGATCGCCGCTGCCACGATCGCC
>JBMTWK010000128.1:0-7966 GCA_049452395.1 Prochlorothrix sp.
ACAGAGGACTCGATCGCGCCATCTCCAAGCCTTCCCTTCTGTATACCGGGGTCTTTACTGCGATCGCCCTGCAAATCCCCGCAGTCAGTCTTTGAAACAGATGAGAATCGGGAGGTACGGGTTCCTGAGCCAAACCCGTTGATCCCCATGGCCTCCATAGCCTTTTTCTTCCATTTGGCATTAGTTTGCCCTGCGATCGTCGCGATCGAGGGGGCACCACCTCTCCCCAAAAACCAACCCCAAGCCGGGTATTCTAAGCAGTGGTTTCCACCCCTTGAATCCCTCGCAGTTACCCCTCTGTTGCCTTGGAAATGTCAGGACTTCCTAGCATTTTTCCTCGTTTTTCTTTCGTTTCTTGCCCTTTGGGTCTACCCAGATTTTTCAAACTAGATGGTATTATTGCTCCAGAAACTGCATCAAAAACTACAAAATGTAGTGACCTGAACGAGAGTACCCCGTTTCGACTGTGGGTACTAGCGCGTTCCCACCCTTGGGTTTCCACAGGCTTCCGATGTTGGAGTTGGAACGCATTGACATCTGAACTGCTTCTATAAACAGGCGTAGAAATATGGCAAAAGCCGCTATTTATCCCGTTGTACTCGTGATTTTGGATGGCTGGGGTTATCGAGAGTCTGCCCAAGCAAACGCCATTGCTGCGGCCAAGACCCCGATCATGGACAGTCTTTGGGCAGCATATCCCCATACCCTGATTCACACGTCGGGTAAGGCGGTCGGTCTGCCCCAGGGCCAAATGGGGAATTCAGAGGTAGGACACCTGAACCTAGGGGCTGGACGGGTTGTGCCCCAAGAACTGGTGCGGATTTCTGATGCAGTGGAGGATGGATCCATTCGTCACAACGAAGCTTTGGTCCAAATCTGCCAGTCCGTCCGCGCCAGGGGAAGCAAGCTGCACCTTGTGGGGTTGTGTTCCGAGGGCGGGGTCCACTCCCACCTCACCCACCTGTTTGGTTTGCTGGATCTAGCCAAAGCAGAAGCCTTAGAAGAGGTTTGCCTCCACGTCATCACCGACGGGCGGGATACCAATCCCCAGGATGCCATCCAGGTGGTCGAGCAAATCCAAAACCGGATTAACCAGGTCGGCATTGGCCGGGTCAGCACCCTGGCGGGCCGCTATTACAGTATGGACCGCGATCGCCGCTGGGACCGGGTGGAAAAAGCCTATCGGGTGATGACCATCGACGGTGAAGGAACGGGACAAACAGTCCTAGAGGCGGTCCAGGAGTCCTATGCGGCGGGCATCTATGACGAGTTTATTGAACCGGTGCGCCTTGCACCAGGGGCCGTTGAGGCCGGAGATGGGGTCATTTTCTTTAATTTCCGCCCCGATCGCGCCCGTCAGCTTACCTATGCCTTTGTCGATCCCAACTTTACCGGCTTCGATCGGCCCTTTCTGGATCCCCTCTCCTTTGCCACCTTTACCCAATACGACGCAACCCTCTCCGTCGATGTCGCCTTCCCGCCCCAGAACTTGACCAACATTCTCGGTCAGGTCATTGCGGATCAAGGCTTGAAGCAGTTCCGCACCTCAGAAACGGAAAAATATCCCCACGTCACCTATTTCTTTAACGGGGGCATTGAGGAACCCTTTGAGGGGGAAGATCGCGAACTCGTCTCTAGCCCCATGGTGGCCACCTATGACAAAGCTCCGGCGATGTCTGCGGAGCAGGTGACGGATGTAGCCGTTAAAGCCCTGCAAAAGGGGGTCTATTCCCTGGTGGTGATGAACTATGCCAATCCGGACATGGTGGGTCACACCGGCCAAATCGAAGCGACCGTTACGGCGATCGAAACCGTCGATCACTGCCTAGGCCGACTCCTACAAGCCATCTCCCAGGCCGGGGGCACAGCCCTGATCACAGCGGACCATGGCAACGCCGAATATATGCGCGATGACAATGGCAACCCCTGGACAGCCCACACCACCAACCCCGTACCTTTGATTTTGGTGGAAGGGGAAGGGGCCAAGATCGTGGGTCACGGGACTGCTGTGCAACTGCGCGAGGGCGGTTGTCTGGCGGACATTGCGCCAACGATTTTGGAAATTCTCCAACTGCAACAACCCCAGGAAATGACCGGGCGATCGCTCATTGAACCGGCGGTGGTAGCCGATGCTATTCCACAGCGGGTGCCGGTTTCCCTCAGTTGCTAATCTGTTGCCCAGGTCAACCCTCCGTCTGACCTAACGCACCGCGATCGGCCTTGCTGAGTCACGGGCTGAGCCACAGAACTATTCAAGTCGGGGCAATTCCGCTGGGGTTGTCCCGCTTGTGGTTTTCAGGCATTGCTAAAGCCGGGGACTAAAAGAGGCCGAGCCGGTTCGGCGATGGAGGTTGGGTAGGGGAGGTGAATGGTAAAACAGGTACCGCTGTCGAGGGGGTACCCGGTTGACGGCAGAGAGGCTGCATCCCCAGTCCCAGCCTTCGCAGCGCCAAAATTCCCCGCACCCGCGTTGCGCGGCTGGGCAGACCGATAGGAAATCGTGCCACCGTGGTTGTCCACAATAATATGGTGGCTAATGGATAGACCCAGCCCCGTGCCCCGATCGACGGGCTTTGTCGTAAAAAACGCATCAAACAGCTTACCCTGGGCTTCATCCGCAACACCACGCCCATTATCTTCAATTTGAATCGTCACCCAAGGCCCACTGTAGGCAGTCGTGATCATAATTTGGCCATGGAACGCAGGGTCTGGATCCCATTCCGAGACCGATCGATCGGCACGGTTCCCCGGAACCACTGGGGGCGGAGGTTGAACTTGGTACAACTCTTCGATCGCATCGATCGCATTGCCCAACAAATTCATAAACACCTGGTTTAGCTGGCTGGCATAGCACGGCACCAGCGGCACATCCCCATAGTTGCGCACCACCGTAATCGCCTCACGATCGGGCCTCGCCTTGAGGCGATGTTGCAAAATCATCAACGTACTTTCCAGACCAGCATGGATATCGGCGGGCTTTTTCGTATCCTCATCCAAACGGGAGAAATTCCGCAGAGATTTGACGATTTCCTGGATCCGAGCCGCCCCCAACCGCATCGACTGCAACACCGTAACCATTCAGGGGGTCACGGAAGAATGCGGGTTTCAGGCTCTGAAAATCCTGGATTGGTATGGTTTGAGCTGCTTCGGACTCCGATCGAAGGGCTGAAACCCTACTAACTTCGTAGACCCCTGAATAGTTACTGCAACACCTTGGGCAAATCTTCCTGCAAAAACTCAAAATCTAAGGTTTCCAATAGCTCAGCGATCGCCTCCGGCGGCTCCGGAAACTCCGCCAGCAGCGCATCCACCAGCTCAAATAAATCCTTAATATAGCCCTGGGCCGGGTTAATATTCCCCGCCACACAATTCACCGGATTGTTAATCTCATGGGCCACCCCCGCCACCAACTGCCCCAAAGCCGACATTTTTTCGCTCTGGACCAATTGCATCTGCATCCGCCGCAGATCATCCAAAGCCGACTGAAGCGCCGCCGTGCGATCGGCCACCTGTTGCTCCAGGGTCTTGGTTAAGTACCGCAGTTCCAAATGCACCCCCAGCCGCGCCTTCACCTCCTCCGCCTGGAGCGGCTTTGTGATATAGTCCACCGCCCCCAAACTCAGCCCCTTCACCTTATCCGTCGTCTCCGTAAGAGAAGTCATAAAGACCACCGGAATATCGTGGGTTTTGTCCCAAGCCTTGAGGCGGGTGCAGGTCTCAAAGCCATCAATCCCCGGCAAAATCACATCCAGCAACACCAAATCTGGCCAAACATCGGCATAGTTGGGATCCATCAGCAACTCTAGGGCTTCTTCACCACTGGCCGCATTTAAGACCTGGTACCCCGCCGATCGCAGCATATTGCGCAAAAACGCCCGATTGCTCCGACTATCATCCACCACCAGAATTGTAGAGGACTGGGGCTGACGGTCAACGTTCTGAACGGAGGGAGGAGTATCCTTCATGGGGCTGTGTACATAGACCGGTGAAGTGGCTAGGGTCTTGCCCTGGAAAAAATTCGCTTTGACAAAAGCTGGCCCTGACCAAAAGCGGGATGCTGGAGGATCGCATTGGGGGGTTACGCTCCCCTAGCGCTCTCTCAAGTTTTTCATTCCATAGCCACCATAACGGGATAATCTACGATCAGTCAGGAGTTAGGCTAGGATATTTGTTAATTCTTTATCAAATGGGTACCTCATAGACACCCAAAAAGCCCCCGTCTTGGCCAAACCCTCCCAAAAACCAAGGCTAGACCAGGGCAAGACCCAAGCGATCGAGGGGCAACCTCGCGCCATCGAAACACCTGAACTTTTTTGCTATACCCCGCTGTTTTAGGACGTTATGGACATTTTTGAGCTAAAGCGCACCCTTGAATTGGTCTCTCAACGCCTGGGCAAAACCCAGGAGTATCTTTGACCTTCCTGCCCTCAATGCCCGGATCCAAGACCTAGAACAGATTGCGGCCCAGCCCGCCTTTTGGGATGATCCCAACTTTGCCCAAACGACACTGCGAGAGCTGGATGAGTATAAGTCCCATTTAAGCTGTTTTCAGCACTGGCAACAGACCTGGGCCGATGCTGAGGCCGTTTTAGAACTCCTAGAACTGGAAGCAGATGAAGGCTTGCTAACGGAGGCCAGTGCCAACCTCGATCGGCTCCAGCAGGATTTAGACCAATGGGATTTGCAGCAGCTTTTGTCCGATGAGTATGACAAGGACGGGGCCGTGCTGACCATCAATGCAGGAGCCGGGGGAACCGATGCCCAGGACTGGGCCGAGATGCTGCTGCGGATGTACACGCGCTGGGGTGAAGCCCAAGGCTATAAGGTGCAGTTAGCGGAACTCTCGGAAGGGGATGAAGCGGGCATTAAGTCGGCCACTTTGGAGCTTCAGGGCCGCTATGCCTACGGTTACCTGCGATCGGAGAAGGGAACCCATCGTTTGGTGCGCATTTCCCCCTTTAATGCCAATGGCAAGCGCCAAACCAGCTTTGCCGGGGTTGAGGTCATGCCCATCCTCAACCAAGAGGTACAGCTAGACATCCCCGACAAGGATTTGGACATTACCACCTCCCGATCGGGCGGCAAGGGGGGCCAAAACGTCAACAAAGTCGAAACAGCGGTGCGGGTGGTTCACCTGCCCACGGGCTTAGCAGTCCGTTGCACCCAAGAACGATCGCAGCTCCAAAACAAAGAGAAAGCCCTCGCCCTGCTCAAGGCCAAGCTCCTAGTCATCGCCAAGGAACAGCGGGCCAAGGAAGTCGCCGATATTCGGGGCGATATGGTCGAAGCCGCGTGGGGCAACCAAATCCGCAACTATGTGTTCCATCCTTACCAAATGGTCAAGGATCTACGCACTCAGGTGGAAACCACGGCGATCGAGGATGTCATGAACGGCGAACTCGATCCCTTTATCCAAGCCTATCTCCGCCAAGAAAACCAAGTCACCGCCTAGATTAGGCCCTCACCCCACCCCCTCTCCCCACGGGCGAGGGGCATTTCCTCTCGTTCCCACGCTCTGCGTGGGAATGCCTCCCCAGACGCTCTGCGTCCCGTCCCCCCATACAGTCGAAGAATCCCGCAAAAGGGCGCTGGAGCGCCAGCTACGGGTTCCCACGCCGGAGCATGGGAACCAGGATAACCAATTGGGTAGGGGCAATCCCCCCGTGGTTGCCCTGGTTTACCTCTCCTTCCCACGCCGGAGCATGGGAACCAGGAGAAGCACCTCTGAAGATACAAGGGACAATCCCCCCGTGGTTGCCCCGGTTTTACTTGTTAAAGTCCACAATCCGGGATTCTCCTTCACGCGCTGCCACATTCTCGTAAACACCCTTATCGCGCCGCACTAGCTTTTTCATTCCCAGGGTCTTGTAATCATTATCCGACGCAGGAACAGCTAAGCGGGGAGCCATAATCACCCGTCTGACCGGCGTTTCCGGTGCTGTTGCTCCCGGTTCCACCCCCGCTAGCCTACACAGTTCGCCCCAAGTGGCGATCGTCTGGCTCATGGGGTGAAACACTTCGAGCATTTCTTGAGTTGTAGAACATTGATAAACGTAGAGGGGCATCTTGAAACCTTCTCCTCAAAGCATAGCGATCTGCCTCTAGCTTAGGCATTATGGTTGTATCATAACGTCTCACCTGAGCCATGGCTAAAGCCCAAAGCGAATATCTGTGCAATGCCTGTGGGGCGAAATCGCGCCAATATTTTGGTAAATGTCCCGCCTGTGGCAGTTGGGATTCCCTCGTTGAGCAGGCGATCGAAGCCGCAGTCACCCCCATTGCCGCCACCCGCCGATCGCCCCACCGCAAAGCCACTCCCCAGGCACGGGCAGCCCTTCGCCTAGAGGAAATCGCCGACTATCCCCAGGCTCGCATCCCCTCAGGCTATGGCGAACTCGATCGCGTCCTAGGGGGCGGCATTGTCCCCGGTTCCCTCGTGCTCATTGGCGGGGATCCCGGCATCGGTAAATCCACCCTCCTCTTGCAGGTGGCCCAGCGGCTCTCCCAGCACCAAAGCGTTCTCTATGCTTGCGCGGAGGAGTCGGGGCAACAGGTCAAAATGCGCTGGCAGCGCTTAGGGGCAGGCTCCAGCCAACCCACCCCAGCCCTAGACGCACCGACAGGCACACCATCAAACGCACCGCTAGGCACAGCATCAAGTACGGTTTCCCGATCGGCCCCCCCCCCAGACCCCGCGATCGATCTCGCCCCCCTCACCCTAGAGCCACCCAGCCAGCTTTATCTCTTGCCAGAAATTGAACTGGAGACCATTATCGCCGAATTAGAATCTCTCCAGCCCAAACTGGCCATTATCGACAGCATTCAAGCCATTTACTACACCGCCCTCAACTCTGCCCCCGGTTCCGTCTCCCAGGTACGGGAATGCACCGCAGCCCTCATGCGGGTGGCCAAGCGCCTGGAAATTGCCCTGCTGCTGGTGGGCCATGTCACCAAAGAAGGGGCGATCGCCGGTCCCAAGGTGCTGGAGCATTTAGTCGATACGGTGCTGTACTTTGAGGGCGATCGCTTCGCCAGTCACCGCCTGTTGCGATCGGTGAAAAACCGCTTTGGGGCCACCCATGAGTTGGGAGTTTTTGAAATGCGCGATCGGGGTTTGTTGGAAGTGCCGAACCCCTCAGCGCTATTTTTAGGCAATCGCGAGGAAAGCACACCGGGCATTGCCACGATCGTCGCCTGTGAAGGCACCCGCCCCCTTGTCGTCGAGCTACAAGCCCTTGTCAGCCCTACGAGCTATCCTTCTCCCCGTCGATCGGCCACTGGGCTAGAATATAACCGCCTCTTGCAAATTTTGGCCGTTTTAGAAAAGCGGGTGGGGTTTCCCCTGTCCAAGTTTGATGCCTATGTCGCTTCGGCGGGAGGGCTGAGTGTGGCAGAGCCAGCCGCAGATTTGGGGGTAGCGGTGGCGATCGCGGCGAGTTTTCGGGATCGATCGGTGCAGCGGGATACGGTGCTGATTGGGGAGGTAGGTCTAGGGGGTCAAGTACGTCCTGTGTCGCAAATGGAGCTAAGACTCCGGGAAGCAGCGAAATTAGGCTTCCAACAGGCGATCGTGCCAAAGGGTCAGGAATCAGAGCTACAGGGCGGGAATATGGGGCTACGGGTCACCGGGGTTTCACGGGTCGTCGATGCGATCGGCTTGGTCCTGACCGCCCCCGATCGGCCTGATCTGTCCGAATCAACCCAGGCGTAAGTTTTACACCCATAAGCGTCTCGCTTACCAAGCGGGCAAGATGCCCGCACTAGCTAAGGGCTGGGAATTGCCTGCTGTCCTAGTCCTCTGATTGGGTGCATCTTCCGTTGTCACCCAATGCAAGAGTCTCTTTCCGTTCACTTATGTCACCTTTATTCACTGGTCATCAATCACCGATGAATTCTCCCCCATTGCCCCAGGCTCGTTGTATTTTAGTTTGCCAAAACCGATCCTGCCAGCGTAACGGCTCCGCAG
>JBMTWK010000129.1:0-7941 GCA_049452395.1 Prochlorothrix sp.
TGGATGAGGCGTTCCGCAAGCTTTTGTCCTAACCAACCCGTCACTTGCTATACGCCCTTGTCTACTAGGTTCAGGGCACAGATCCTAACCCGCGTGGACGGTCCATCTTGCTTTGGCAGTAGCCGAATCTTGGCAGTAGCCGAATCAGTCGAGGTAACCCCCGGTTGCCCTGGTTTTAGTCCTCAGAGGTTCCTAAGAGGGTCGGCACGGGGGCACGATTCCTACATAGGAGGGTCGGCACGGGGGCACGACCCCTACAGATGTTCTGCCAAGGTGAGATGCTCGCGATGCTGGGGGGGCTATTCTGCCGTAGGGGTTTCTGCTGGGTCTTCCGGGGTGGCATTTTGGGCTTTGCTGGACTTGCTGGGTTTGTCTGGTTCTGCGATCGCGAGCGTTTCTGCAATTTCCGACTCCATAAAGGTCAATTCATTCAAAATCAGCGTGTGGCGACCGGTTGCGTTTTCATACCACTGGGTGACTTTGACCTTGGCCTCGGCCAACCCCTTGAGGCTCTTGGCAAAATTCTTGTCTGCTACCTGCTCACATTCCGCCGCCGTCAGGTGGCCGCTGTCTGGTGCAACCACCTTAACCACCAAATCCTTATATTCTTGGGCGGCAACAAAGGCTTTGGCTAGGTCAACCTTGAGCCGAGCCAGTTCAATAATTTCCGCAGCAGCCAAAATAATGTCGTGTTCTTCTGGGGTGGCGCTCATGGGGATCTCCAACGAGGGACAGTCAAGGGGAATATACAGCAGATCCGAAGCTCCAAGGCCGTTGGTGAAACAGCGATCGAGATCGAGGGTATCTAACAACTGCTCTAGGGCTTGTTGGCGGTTGCGGGGCGTATCCCGTTGGGAAGATCCGGCGATGCGGACCAAGAAGGCTCCTTGGGCCAAATTTTCCCGATCGTCGGGGGCTGCATAAACCGCACCACGCTTACTCAAGGGTTAGCCTCCAGAGGAATGAAAGGCGAGGGAAAGGGACGCTTGGGGATACCCAACCTTGGGGATAGGGGGGGTAACCCCCAAGGCATCATAGCAAAGGCTTGTGGTTAATACAAGTGTATTGGATTAGACCTGAGGGGATGTAAAAAGGGATGTAAAAGCTGAGCGTTATGGGGTCCATCCCACCTTTGCGATTGAACCGACCGGGTAGGGGCAAACCCCTCGTGGTTGCCCTGGTGTGGTTGCCCTGGTTTTGAGCCAAAGAGGGTCGGCACGGGGGCACGACCCCTACCAAGATCTTCTAAAGTGGGATGCACCCGATCGAAGCCGGTCAGGCTGAGCCTGGGTCCAGAATTGGTAGACGCTAGGGGTTGGCAAGACGAGGGCGATCGGTGCAACCCTGGCTAGGACTTGATTTTGGGATAAAAGCTGGTGACGGGACTCGAACCTGCGACCGGCTGATTACAAATCAGCTGCTCTACCAACTGAGCTACACCAGCATGGGGGGATGGTTTGGCCTCTGGCCTCAATAACGGCGAGACCGAAGCAAAACACAGCGGGTATTGTAGCACAGATCTGGCAGGGGCGGTAAGTTTTGCGGGTGGGTGAAAATCTGAGGAGGGGGTGAGGCCGTTCAGGAAGGGGACGGGATGCGATATGGTTAGAAACGGCTTAAGCTTATTTGGGCCAGTGCTGGGGCGATGTTCGATCGGTGCCTCGATCGGCTCCCCGCTTAACTTGATTCCCGACCCCTTTCCAGAATCCTACCGTGGCAGACTTTACCGTGGCCGATCCAACTGTGGCCGATCCAACTGTGGCAGAGACAAACGCACTCCCTGGACCCTCCCCCGCTTGGCTCGATCGCGGCACCAGCGAAATTTTCCCTTCCCAGCCCCATTCCAACGACCCGAATGAAAACTTGGTGGCGCGGCTCCAGCAGAGCGATCGGCCCCTGCGGGTCAAGCTGGGCATCGATCCCACCGGGGCAGACATTCACCTGGGCCACAGTATCCCGATCCGGAAGCTGCGGGCTTTTCAGGATGCGGGCCATACGGCGGTGCTGATTATTGGGGACTTTACGGCCCGGATTGGCGACCCCACGGGTAAGTCTGAGGTGCGGAAACAATTGACGGAAGCGCAGGTAAAGCAGAATGCCGAGACCTATTTGCAGCAAATTCGGCCTATTTTGGACTTTGAGACCCCAGGACGCTTAGAAATTCGCTACAACTCAGAGTGGCTGTCTCAGTTGGATTTGGGCAAAACCCTAGAGTTGCTAACGACGATGACGGTGGGCCAAATGCTGGCGAAGGAGGGCTTTTCTGAGCGCTACGGCCAGGGTTCCCCGATTTATCTCCATGAGTTTCTCTATCCTTTGATGCAGGGGTATGACTCTGTGGCTGTGCAGGCGGATGTGGAGCTGGGGGGTACGGATCAGAAGTTTAATATTGCAGTTGGGCGAGATTTACAGCGTCATTTTGGCCAAACGCCCCAATTTGGTCTGTTGTTGCCGATTTTGCTGGGTACGGATGGGGTCCAGAAAATGTCCAAGTCCCTGGGGAATTATGTGGGACTGGGGGAAGATGCCCTGACGATGTATTCCAAGCTGGAAAAAACGCCTGATGCGGTGCTGGAGTCCTATGTGGAGTTGCTCACGGCTTTGGATTGGAGCCAGTTGCCGGAAAACCCCCGCGATCGCCAGAAACTGCTGGCTGTTGATGTGGTGGGCCAGTACCACGGTGCTGAGGCGGCCCAAGCGGCCCAACAGGCGGCTTTGACCTTGGTGCAGGGAAGTGCTGCGGAGGCGGAGGCTGTGCCGGTGTTTTCCATGGCGGGGGTGCAGTTTCCGGCCAAAATCTTTTATTTGGTCAGTGCGGCGGGGCTGTGCCAAACCAGTTCGGAAGCCCGTCGCCAAATCCAAAATGGGGCGGTGAAGTTGGATGGCGATCGGATCACGGACCCTAACCAAACCTTTGAGACTGCCGATGCTTTGGTGGGGAAGGTTTTGCAGGTGGGCAAGAAAAAGTTTGCCCGTTTGATGGCTTAAGGTCAGCGGTGGAGGACCGATCGGTGATGGGTAGCCCCAATCAGGATTCAGGCCAGGATTCAGGCCAGGATCTAGGTCGGGATCTTGGTCGGGATCTCAATCGGGATCTAGGTCGGGATCTAGGTCGGGATGCTGGTGCAGTGGGCTATACGGCGACGATCGTGGCGGCTAAGCGCGTGTTGGAGCAGCGCAATCCCCAGCCCCTGGTGACGGATCCCTATGCTTTGGCTCTGGCGGGGGCGGAATCGGGGCATTTGCTGGCAAAATGGGAGGCTGTTGCCCAAAATCAAGGTATAGCCTTGGCGGAGGTGCTGGCGAAGCGGACGCGCTATGTGGCGGTGCGAACCCGGTTTTTTGATGAGGCAATCCAAGCTTTTGTGCGATCGGTGGGGGCCAAGGCTCTTGCACCCCAAGCCCAAGTTCAGACCCAGATTAAACCCCCAATTCAGGCCCAAGTTGTGATTTTAGGGGCTGGTTTGGATACAAGGGCGCTACGGTTGCCGGAACTGGCTGAGGCTTGCTGTTACGAGGTCGATCGGCCTGAGGTACTGGCTTACAAAGTGCAGTGCCTCCAGACTATATCCCCGGTCTCTCCTGTATCCCCGGTATCCCAATCGGTTACGGCCCAATCGGCTACAACGCAATCGATCGCGGCTCAATCGGCTACAGCTCAATCGATCGCGGCTCAACCGGCTACGGCTCAATCGGCTACAGATCAATTAGCTACAGATCAATTAGCTACAGATCAATTAGCTACAGTGCAATCGATCGCGGCCCAAGGCAGGCTGTCTCGAATTGGGGCTGATCTGGCCCAGCCCCAGGACTGGTTCAATGCTTTAGAAGGGCAAGGGGGGTCTGCCCAATGTCCTACGTTTTGGTTATTGGAGGGGGTTGTGATGTACTTGACGGCGGGGGAGGCGGGGGAACTGCTGCGATCGCTGCGGGAAAGAAGCAGTCCAGGCAGTGTGGTGGGGCTGGATGGGGTGCGATCGGGGTCCATTCGGGCGGCCCAAGACTTGCAACAACAGGCACGGGGTCGGGTGGTGCGCCATTGGCAGTTTGGCCACGATCGGCCCCAGGATTGGCTCCAGACTTGCGGCTGGTCTGCTCAAATTTTTCGCCCCTCGCAACTCCCCTGGGCCAAGTCTCGCTATCCCGCCCATGTACCGGAAAGCCCTGAAATCGGGGGTTATGACTCAGAACGGGGGGTTTGGCTTGCCCTTGCTGATCCGGACGTGGCGTAAAGACATCAAGAGGCGAAGCCCTCACCCTAAATCCCTCTCCCAGGGTGGGAGAAGGACTTTGAAAACGCTTGCTCCCCTTCGCCTGTCTTGGGGGAAGGGGCTGGGGGATGAGGGGCAAATTGACGAAAGTGGGATGTACCTAGGCCAGAGGCCCATCCCAGGGTTAGGCTGACTAGCTCTGACTAGAGCTGACTAGAACTGACTAGAACTGAAACGTTGGCCAGTCGGCTTCACGGCGGTAGGTGTGCATATTGTCAAATTTCCGCAGTTCTACCCGATCGAGGGTAAATTCTGGGGCATCTTCCAGAAACTGCTTGTTTAACTCCGTTAGCGCTTGACTGAGGGCCACGGCATCCACTTGGTCTGGGAGTTGGCCAAAGTAGCCCAGGGTGATATGGCCGGTAAAGTGGTACTGCTGCTCAATGCCTAAGCCCAGCAGGTTAGGGTTTTGGTAGACAGCGCGGCGCATATCCAGGAGGCGATCGTAGTCGGCCTCAGTATGGGGGGCGAGGCAGATCCCGATCGCCCGCGTCATCACCATAAAGCCCAGCCCTTGGAGGAGAATGGGGTCGCCCTTGGAAACCTTGGGAGCCTGTTGGTCAAAGGTTTCTCGAATACTGGCGTGGAGCTTGGTTTCATAGTCTGGATCCTGCTCCGCTGCCTGGGCATAGGCTCCATCCCAAATTAAATCTGCCAAGGTGAAGTGAAAGCTGGCTGGGGGCAGTAACAACCCAAAGGGAGCGGGGAGGAGTTCAGCAAGCCTGTGTTGGAGTTCGGTTAGGGCACCATAAAAACGAGGGTTGGCGCTATCCTCCGAACCGGATGGGGTGACAACGGTATAGCCCGGAAATGGCTTTGGTTCCCAGGCTCCAGCCGCATTGGGGCTAAATTTGGGCGATGACTGGATCAAAGACCATTGACTTTGGTAATGGTCCGATCGGGTCATGCCCAAAACACGGTTCAGGTAAACTTGGTATTGCTCGTCCAATCTGGATGTCCTCAATTGCTTCTAGCAATCCTTGGGAGTGGAGTTCCGTAGGGGGTCCAGGACTGCCATAAATCATGATCTATTATCCCCCTTCACGTCCTCCTCAGACCACAGCCCGCGAGATTTAAGAACATCCTGGGGTCTGGGAGGGCGATCGTGGGCAGGGCAGAGCCTAGGTTTTGCCAACAGCGGGTTCGATCGGGGCAGGCTCAAGGCTTACCCCACAAAAGAGGATTCCAGCCGGATCGGTTGCCTTAAAGGCTATTGTGGCGATTCAGGGACACGATCGTCGGCCTGAAAACCTGCTTGTCCATGGGCACCATCGCAAAAGGGCTTATTTGCAGATGCCCCACAACGGCAAATCGCAACCTGCGTCTTTTGGGGGTAAGCATTGCCCGCCCCATCCAACACTGTAAAGTCGCCTTTAACAATGACGGGGCCATGATCCAATACAGAAAGGGTTACATCAGCCATGGAATTTCTCCTGTGGTTAAACTGGGTCGAGTTCAAGGGATGATGTCAGTCTAGATCCGGATCTATAAAAGGACAATCACCAATTTTATAGACTCTCTGTATCCCATTAGAGGACAATCAGGTTCCCCATCCCCTGCTCTAGGGCATAGAAACCACGCCCCGACCAAAATTCTGCCGAAGCGAAATGCTCCCATCCCGACTCTCTGGGGTTCATCAACCGGGGCACCCAGCGGGAGATAGTCCCGATCGCAGGGGTTCACCTACCCTAGTAAGGCGGATCCAAATAGTCCTTAAAACTCACGCCGATCGCGGGACAAATCAGAAATCCCACCTACCTCAGCTACGGTATAGAGAGGGCGACCTTTAACCTCTTCGTAAATTCGGCCAATATACTCCCCCAGAATCCCTAAACAGATAAGCTGGGCTGATCCCAGGAAAAACATTGCAATAATGATGGCCGTGAGTCCAGTAATGGCAACTGGGGCTTGGACAACCCGCCAGTACAGCACGATCGCTGCCATAACCAAAGATAACCCCCCCGCTGCTAACCCCAAACAAGTCGCAAGGCGTAGAGGGACACGAGAGAAAGAAACCAGGCTATTAATGGCCAATTTTAGGGATTTACGAAAGGTATACTTGACCTCTCCTGCATAGCGGGGGGGACGCTCAAATAAAACCGAGGTTTGGCGAAATCCAACCCAGGCCCGCAATCCTCGGATGTAACGGTTGTGTTCTGGCATTGCATTGAGCAAAGCCACTACCCTATGGTCCATTAGGCAGAAATCCCCTGTATCTGCCGGAATATCCACATCTGCTAACCACCGCAGTACCCGATAGAAGCCGTAAGCTAGGGTTTTCTTTAGCCAGCTTTCCTGTTGCCGACTGCGCCGCTGAGCATAAACCACCTCATAACCCTGCTGCCACTGGGCCAACATCTCCAAAATCAACTCTGGCGGATCCTGTAAATCTGCATCCAGCACAATCACTGCTTTCCCTTGGGCTACCCTTAACCCTGCGGTCACGGCGACTTGGTGGCCAAAGTTGCGGGCAAAGCTGATGTAGCGCACTTGCTGGGGATTTTGCTGGTGTAGTTCCCGCAGAAGCTGGAGCGATCGATCGTGGCTACCATCATTAACGAGAATTAGCTCGACGGAACCCTCTAATTGGTCCATAACGGCTTTAACCCGCCGATATAGCTCGTGAATCACGTCTTCTTCGTTGTAAATTGGAATGACCAGGGAGTATTTCACAGGTCTGGGGGGGGATATGTCAGGGCAGAACAAAATGGTTATGATGAACAGTAACACGCTAGCGGAGGCTCCCGATCGTGATTGCCCCCATTTCCACCCCAACCGTTCCCCCGACCACGGACACCCCCCTTGCCCCAGCCCCCAGTCAGTCCCTGCCCCCCGCAGCCGAAGTCCTCTACCCGGATAGCGATGGACAACCCATAGCCGACAACACCAAGCAGTTTCGCTGGATTACGGTGATTCAGTACAATCTAAGCTGGCTTTTTGCCCAGGATCCGGCTGTTTTCGTGGCGGGAGACCTGTTGTGGTACCCGGTGCAGGGGAATAATAAACTGCGCCAAGCGCCGGATGTGATGGTGGTGTTTGGGGTGCCCAAGGGCGATCGGGGGTCTTACCAGCAGTGGAAGGAAAATGATGTTGCGCCCCAGGTTGTTTTTGAAATTCTGTCTCAGGGCAATACTTTGGCGGAAATGACCCGAAAATTGGCATTTTATAGCCGCTATGGGGTCGAGGAATACTATATTTACGACCCCGATCGCAATGAGTTGACCGGCTGTTTGCGGCGGGATGGGGCTTTGGAGGTCATTGAAGAGATAGTGGGCTGGGTCAGCCCCCGCTTGGGTATTACGTTTCAGGGATTAGACCCAGAATTGCAACTCTTACACCCCGATGGCACTCCGTTTTCTAGCTATGAGGCGGTTAACCAGCAGCTCAAAACCACTAGTCAGCAGCTAGAGGCCACCAGCCAGCAGTTGGAGGCCACCAGCCAGCAGTTAGAAGCGACTAATCAGCAATTGGAAGCGACCAGCCAGCAGCTAGAGGCGGAACGGGATCGGGCCGATCGTCTTGCGGCGCAACTGCGTGCCCTGGGGATTGATCCCAACCTGGAACCGACTGGGTAGGGGCAAACCCCCCGTGGTTGCCCTGGCTTTGGACCGAAGAAGGCTTAGTGGTGCAGAAAACTCTGTAGCGTAGTGAGGGCAGAGGTTTGAGGCAA
>JBMTWK010000130.1:0-7923 GCA_049452395.1 Prochlorothrix sp.
TGTCCCGCAACCTGGCGATCGATCTAGTCAGTGTCCACACCCCGCCCGCAACCTCCCCGCTGACGATCGCCCTCATGTCCAATGCGCTCACCTATGACCCTGAAATGATCGATCTTCAGTGGTCTACCCTGTCTGATGAGTGGATTGAGGAGTTGCACCAGTCCACCCTACGGGGACTCGATGACGAAATTATAACCTTAGCCGATCAAATCGGCCCTTACCAGCCGGAACTTGCCCAATTGCTCAAAGACTGGGCCAATCAGTTCCAATTCGACAAAATCCATGACATGATCGTCGATTTTCGCAGTCGAGCACGATCGACCCGACAGGTCAGCTAACCCACAGCAGCAGTAACATCCCCCCTCGCAGCCCCTTGGGGCAATCCCTAGGGGATCGCCTTGAACACTAGATCTAAAACTAAATCTAAAAACTGTTGAATTTCGGCGCTATAGCGCGCTGCCAGCCCCCCACCGGCCAAACCAAACTGATGCCCTTGCCAGGAAATTCCCCGACTGATCTGGGGCATTCCTAGCCCCGTAAAAATAAGACTGCCGTAAAAAACCACCACGATCGCCGCCATACTCACAGAGACCACCGTCGGCATTAGGATCGCCCGAAACAGCAAGAAACCGCAGTAGCCCCAAATCAGGCCACTGGCCCCCAAATGGGTTCCTTTTTCCCCAAATAACCACACCCCCAGCCCCCCCACCAACCAAGCCATCAACGTCACACCATAGAAGTACTGGTTGACCTGAAGAATCACCAAGGTTCCCACAATCAACAGGGGCACGGTATTGTAGCGCAGGTGTTGCCAGTCCCCATGGAGGAGAGGTGCAAAAACAATCCCCCGCAAGCCTTGGAGCCTGCGAGGGTAAACACCGTATTGCTTGAGGGAACCAGCTAAAATCCCAAAGTTAAACAGGGATAACACCCACAGGAAAACAATAAAGCCCAATAAAACAGGAAAGGGGTCTCCGATCGTAGCCTGGGAGAGACGGAGGAGTTCTAGAAGGCTGTCACTGTTTGAGGGGTCTGGGGGTGTCATGGGGACTCAACGGGATGCTGATTCCGGTTTATTGCTAATTCCGGTGTGTTGCAGTTAATTCGAGCCGGTTATAGCTCTTTTTGAGCATCTTGAATGAGATTTTGAGCAACGGTTTGCAAGCCGGTATGCTCAAAGTAGTTGGTACTCATATCAATGAAAGCGGCAAGGTAGTCCAGCTTATCATCGCTCAGGTCAATAAATTTTTGGAGGCTAGAGGTAACGCGCTGACGACTGAGGCCACGATCGGCAATGAGGCCGCCCATCCAGCCTTTCATCGCATCAACGCTGTTGGTAATAAAGCCCAACTGACCGTCTAGGCTACCCCCTGGGATCACCTTGCCGATCGCCTTAAAGGCTCCATTGTTTTTGAGGTGGCTGGTGTCCACGCTAGAGACCTTATCGGTAATTAAATCCAAGAAATCTGGCCCTAGGGGAATTAGACCATCAAAACAAACCAATCCCGCAGCCCGAATCAGGGAAGGTCCTTTATACTCGTTCTGGAGAGCATGGACAAAATGACCAATACTATCTTCAGCAAGCCCATTGAGCTTGCAATAGGCCACCACTTCCACCGCAACTTTCAAGGCAAGGTCAACAGCCTGCACCGTGTCGGCCTTGGGCGTAAGGCGATCGATCAGCCCCCCAAACAGAGGGATCTTACCGCCCACTTTATCCGCCAGGGCCGCAGCCCCCAAAGCCGTGTCTGCATTATCGATGCTTTGATAGAGCCACACAGCGGTTTGATAGCCCCGTGACTCATCGGCATACAATTCCAGGGCCTTAGCGCTAATCAGTTGAGCAGTGGTGCCAGTGGTGCCGGTGACGGTCTCGATCGTCTTCATCCAACCCGTCACGTTCTCCCACTCTCCCGGCACCACGAAGTCGAGGGCTTCAAGGGCCATGGTTGTGATATTGCGTTCGGGCAGATTATTAATCAGTTCGTTGATAGGTTCAGCCATAAAGGGGAGTTGTGTGTTTGTAGAGTGTTTTTGCAGTTTGGTAAGGCAATGTCTGGGGATACGGTCTGTTTCAGTGCATTTGATACCTGTTGCGGCCTCTGTCTCGCACCGTAAGCCACGCCAACAGGCACCCTTTCAGCCATGCTAACAGGCACCACAGCGCTACCCCCAACTTTCCCCTAGGGTAGACTCAAAACCCCGAAAGTTTGGAAACTCTTCACAAAACATAAGTTCAGCAGCACATCAGTTCGGCAGCGGGCTGACTGGGGGTGCACAACAGGTGCTGGAGTTGTATCCTGGCCAATAGGCTCCAGTTCGTTGCCCCGGTTTAGGGGCAATCCCCCCGTGGTTGCCCCGGTTTTGGGCCGAAGAGGGGAGCCACGGGGGCACGACCCCTACCAAAGATTGTCTAAAGTGGGATGCACCTGATAACTGGACCTGCACTAGATAAAGGAGTAGGAATTTCCGCCCTGCTGGACTAGCGACCGATCGCATCTTCAACTAACCTCAAATTTACCCCCATGATACAAGCCGTTTTAAATTGGATTGGGCCACTTTTAGGGCGAAAACCCTTACCCATTGCCGCCAATGTTGAGATTTACACCTGGCAGACCTGTCCCTACTGCATTCGCGCCAAAATGCTCTTAACCTGGAAAGGAGTAGACTTTACAGAATACAAAATTGATGGAGACGGAGCAGCGCGGGTCAAAATGGCCGATCGGGCGGGGGGAAAGCGCACCGTACCCCAGATTTTTATTAACCAAGCCCACATCGGCGGCTGTGATGATCTCTATGCCCTGGATGCTGTGGGCCAGCTCGATCCCCTATTAACCGAAGCTCCCGCAGCCTAGCCATCCCCAAACGCGAGATCCCCCCGATCGCCCGCGTAATCCTGTGCGGTAAAACGGTAAAATAATCCATATCCTTGCCGCTCAGGAGCTACAGCCATGTCCCCAAGCCAACCCAGTCCCAAGATTGCCGTGGTGGATTACGACATGGGAAACTTGCACTCCGTTTGCAAAGCCTTGGTCAACTCCGGTGCCCAAACAGAAGTGACCGATGATCCCAAGGTACTCGCGGCAGCGGATGCAGTAGTCCTACCCGGAGTCGGAGCCTTTGACCCCGCCATTCAACACCTGCGATCGCGGGACTTAATCGCCCCCCTCCAAGACATTGCGGCCACAAACAAGCCCTTTTTTGGCATTTGCTTAGGAATGCAAATTCTGTTTGAGGGCAGCGACGAAGGCCAAGAAGCCGGACTAGGCATTATTCCGGGTTGGGTGCGCCACTTTCGATCGGAGCCAAACCTCACCATTCCCCACATGGGCTGGAACACCCTCCACTACACCCAGCCCCACTGTCCCCTCTGGGCAGACCTGCCTAACCCCGCCTGGGCCTACTTTGTCCACTCCTACTACGTCGATCCCGCCGATACTGCGGTCCCCGCAGCCCAAGTCACCCACGGCACCCAAGCCGTAACAGCGGCGATCGCCCACAAAAACCTCCTCGCCACCCAATTCCACCCCGAAAAATCCTCAGCAACGGGCCTGAAAATCATTGACAACTTTGTTGCCCTCGTAGCCCAGGCTTAACCCATTCCACCTCTTTTTAACCGTTCCCAAAGGGGAACAAGCAAACATGGCTCTTTTCCCAAAACCCAACGCTCAAAATCGCTACCTGGTGGATTATGTCAATCTGCTGCGCCGCAGCTACACCCACTGGACAGGGCGGGAACTCATTGATCCTCAGGGCTACAGCGATCGGGATCTGGCCCAGCAAATTTTTGAAGCGCCCTTTGTGGTCGTTGCCCAAAACGCAGCCCCCGATCCGGTCTATAACTACGTCAATCAACGGGCTATGGAACTGTTTGCGATGACCTGGGCAGAGCTGACCAGTATGCCGTCGCGATTATCCGCAGGTCGCCCCCACCGGGAGGAACGGGAACAACTCTTGGCGGAAGTGCAGCAAAAAGGCTTTGTTGAGGGATATTCGGGCATTCGCATTGCCAAAACCCAGCAAGAGTTTCGGATTGAGAATGTGTTGATCTGGAATTTATTGGACGATGCGGGGCAATACTGCGGCCAAGCCGCCACCTTTTCGCGGTGGGTCTTTCTGTAGCGGGGAGATGCGACCTAATTAGCTGGGTAAAGCAATGTAAATTTTGTATCTTTCAATACAAATCTACTTGAGAAAACCTTAAGATCAAGGTGTAAAGCCTATCTCGCTCACCTTCACCCCATACCCGCTATGTCTACGCTCCTTGCTGATGCCAGTCGCCACCTCGATCGGGCCTTCAAACATGCTCAGGTCTCCGATGACCTGGTAACTCGCCTCCGTGCGCCCAAAGCCAGCCTCACCGTCTCCATTCCGCTGCGCCGCGATGACGGTTCCCTAGAAGTGTTCCAGGGCTACCGAGTCCGCTACGACGACAGTCGGGGGCCAGCCAAGGGGGGCGTGCGTTTTCATCCGGGGGTGAATTTGGATGAAGTCCAATCCCTAGCCTTTTGGATGACCTTTAAGTGTGCCGCGTTGAATCTGCCCTTTGGGGGAGGTAAAGGCGGAATTACGGTCAATCCCAAGGATTTGTCCCATATGGAAGTGGAGCGGCTGAGCCGGGGCTATATTGACGCGATCGCCGACTTTATTGGCCCAGACACCGACATTTTGGCCCCCGATGTCTATACCAATGCACGGGTGATGAGTTGGATGATGGATCAGTACAGCATCATCCGCCGCAAGCATAGTCCGGGGGTGGTCACAGGCAAGCCCATCGCCTTGGGCGGCAGTCAGGGCCGGGAAAGTGCAACGGCCATGGGCGCATTTTTTGTGATTCAGACCCTCATGCCCAAGTTCGATCGTCGCCCCCAGGACACAACCGTTGCGGTGCAGGGCTTTGGCAACGCGGGCAGCATTATTGCAGATTTACTAGCCAAGGCGGGCTACCGCGTCGTAGCCGTCAGTGATTCCCAGGGCGGGATCTATTGCAAGCATGGGCTAGATATTCCCAGCATCCGCCAGTATAAAGAATCTACCCGCCGAGGGGTTAAGGCCGTGTACTGTGAGGGAACCGTTTGCAATATTGTTGAACATGAGGTGATCACCAATGAAGAATTACTCACCTTAGATGTAGATATTCTGATTCCGGCAGCGCTAGAGGGCCAAATTACCGCAGAGAATGCCGATCGAGTTCGGGCTAAGTATGTGTTTGAAGTGGCCAACGGTCCCGTCAGCTTTGAGGGCGACCAGATTCTAGAATCCCGCAATATTTATGTCATCCCCGACATTTTAGTCAATGCGGGCGGGGTCACGGTCAGTTACTTTGAATGGGTCCAAAATCGTAACGGTCTCTACTGGAGTGCCGCAGAGGTGCAACAGCAACTGAAGCAGCGGATGGTAGAAGAAACAGAGGCGATTTGGGCGATCGCCCAGCAGGAGGACACCTCAGTCCGATCGGCGGCCTATATCCACGCCCTGAACCGCCTCGGCGAGACCGTAGAAGCTAAAGGCACCTACCGCTACTTCCACGGCCATTAATCCCCCTTTTTCCAGATCTCCCCCTCGTTCCCCCGCTCCGGCGTGGGAATGCCTCCCCAGACGCGACCGCGTCCAGTCCAGTCTACAAAAGAGGGCGCTGGAGCGCCTAAAAAGAGTTCCCACGCAGAGCATGGGAACCAGGGTTAGTCCAGTCTACAAAAGAGGGCGCTAGAGCGCCTAAAAAGAGTTCCCACGCAGAGCATGGGAACCAGGGTTCTTATAAGGAAAGGTTGACAGTTGGATGATGCTTAGGACCAGCGATCGGTCACCATGACCTCAGACAGATCCAAGGGGCCAGAGCGAGACTGAGCAGGCTTCAGGGCTTTACCGACACTAATCATCAAGCCAATGACATGATTTTCAGGCAAATTAACGATTTCCGCAGTTTTAACCGGATCAAAGCCAATCATCGGGCAAGTATCATAGCCCATAGCCTTGGCCGCAAGCATAATCGTTTGGGAAGCGATTCCACAGGAGCGCATCGCTTCATCCCGCTGAAGCTGGGGATTATTGTCATAAAACTTGCCAATCATCGGCACCAGTTGCTGTTGCACCGCCTCCGGAGCATTGCGCCAGTAGCGCTGCGCGTCTTGGTCCCAGGCCATTAAATCAGCACAGACCAGCACCACGATCGACGCATCACTGACCTGAGCTTGGTTCCAGGCCGCAGCCTTAAGCTTCTGCTTGATCTCAGCATCCTCAACCACAACAAAGCGCCAATTTTGAATATTAAAGGAAGTAGGCGACAAAATCGCGTGTTCCATGAGGGTTTTAATTTCCTCTGGGGACATTTTGTGTTCAGGATCGTAGTATTTGACCGATCGACGTTGTTGAATCGCTTCGAGGGTATCCATTGGGGTGAATCCTTAGGGTAAATCCGTAAATCGTGAACTGACTAACTGGGGCATTGAATAACCAGGTGCCCCGCTGAGAGGGACACCCAAACTAGGATATAGCAGTCCTGTCTTAAGCCAAACCGGGCAAGTCAAAAAGGAGGAACTCAGCCGCTTCAGGCGCAGTAGGAGAAGCCGTTGCCCCAACCGTTGCCCCTTGGAAGGTGAGGGCAGTGGGGCGATCGATCGCGAGGCCATCCCCAGCTTGGAGCGCTTGGCTGTGGTCAGGAGTCGAGACCGTCAGGGCACCCCGTGCCACTTGGAGCCACAGCGATCGGCCCGGAGCCAAATCATAGGTCAGGCTATGGCCGCGATCGAGGATCGAACCATACAGACTGACATCCTGGTGAATCGTCACAGAGCCAGCGCGACCGTCTTTTGAGGCTAAAAGTCGGAGGTTTCCTTGTTTTTCAGAGGCGGGGATTTGAATTTCTTCGTAGCTTGGCGCTAGGCCGAGGGTATCGGGCAAAATCCAAATTTGGAGCAGGTGAACAGGCTCCCGATCGCTGGCATTAAATTCACTGTGGGCAATGCCCCGCCCTGCGGTCATGCGCTGGACATCGCCGGGACGAATCACCGAGCCATTGCCGAGGCTGTCTTGGTGGCGCAAGCTGCCGGAAAGGACATAGGTGATAATTTCCATGTCCTGGTGGCTATGAGTGCCAAAGCCTCGGCTGGGTTGGATCACATCTTCATTAATGACACGCAGGCTAGAAAAGCCAAGGTGCTGGGGGTCGTAGTAATGGCCAAAGGAAAAGCTGTGGGCGCTGTGGAGCCAGTCCAGGGTAACGTGGCCGCGTTCCTGGGCAGGACGCAGGATCAGAGGACTGGGGTGGGTGGTGGGTGGAGTGACGGTGAGGGATGTCATTGGGCTTCAACCTCCCAAAGGTGTTGTACAGGCTTCAATCTTGCAATTTCCATTATGGCCCCATTCCCAAAAAAGACAATACCCAACTTTAGAAACCAATTGTCTCCAAAACAAAGACAATACCCAAACCATCCTTTTCCGCAGCAGGGCACCTTGAACATAGGGTTCAGGGCGTGTTGTCGAAGAGATAGCCCTAGGAAAGGGGCTTGGGGATGCAGGCCAACCTGAATGACAGGCCAACCTGAATGACGGGCCAAACCAAAGAGAGACTCAAGAGACCTACTTTGGCAAAGTCGCAGATTTGACAAATCACAGAAAGTCGCTTGGTGGATCACAGCCAACTCACAGGAAAATCACTCAGCCTGTTCACCCCTATCACCACCAGCTCCTTGAGACTCTGTAACAATCTGACACAGCAGATCATCAACAGGTCAATTTTTTGCCGAGACCTCTAGTCTCAACAGAGATGAGCCTCAACAGAGGCAACCTTTAAGAGAAGCACTGCCAGCATTGACCAGGATAGTTTCCTGCCCAATCAGACAGCCTTGAGTGCAACTTCACCGAAATAACGACATGCAACCCAGCAATACTACTGTGCCTGTCCCTATGCATACTGTCTCTAAG
>JBMTWK010000131.1:0-7922 GCA_049452395.1 Prochlorothrix sp.
CAAACCCCAGACTGTCCCCCCGTGGATACTTTTCATTGCTACCCCGATGGCAATGGGACCATTCGCTGGGTGCGGCGGGAAGCCTTGGTAGAAGAGCTAAAGCAGCGACTCCGGGGCAAATGTCGGGTTTTGAGCTTAGTGGGGCTGACGGGGATTGGTAAAACAGCGCTGGGGCTGAAGCTGCAACAGGATTTGGCGACCCAGTTTAGCCAGAGCCTTGCGATTCGCTTTGATGTTGAGCAAAACGGCCTCAATCAGCTTTTTCAGCCCATTTTGGGCCGGACGATCGCCGTGGGGGAAGGGAGCAAAGCCCAAGTTCAAACCTTGGTGCCGGAACTGGTGCAGGTTTTGCAGTCTAAACCCCATCTGTTAGTGCTGGATATGGTGGAAGTGCTGCTCCAGCCCGATTCTGCGGGCTATCAGTTCCGCGATGCCGGATTTCGGGACTTTTTCGATTGGGTTGTCAAGGTTGATACCTTTGCCAGCCGCATTATCCTCACGTCTCAGGACCAGCCTCCTCGCCCCGATAGTGGCCGCTATCCCGATCGTGCCCATCTCCAACTGCTGTCCGGCTTAGATTTAGCAGAATCCCTCGCCCTCTTTGAGCAATGGCAGGTCATTCCCCAGAATACCGAGGAAGAAGACTATCTTCAGCGCATTATCCAAGCCTATGAGGGGCATCCCTTGGCCTTGCGGGTTATGGCGGGGGAAATAGGGGAAGTGCCCTATGGGGGACGGGTGAGCGCTTACTGGGCTGAGGTGGGGGGCGAAATTGAGCGACTGGAGCAGCTAAAGCAGGAGCCAACGGAGAAGGGGCCAGAGGATCGCCCTAGGCTGGACCGGCTGAGCGTTAATCTGTCGGAGTTGGTGCAGCGGCGGATTGAGCAGAGTATTCGGCGGCTGTGGCAGCAGGATTATTTGGCGGGGCGGATGCTGTGTGAGGGGTCGGTGTATCGGCGGGCTGTGGAGCAAAGGGCATGGTTGCTGATGGTGGAGGAATATGGGGCCGATCGCGAGGCGCAATTACGGGCTTTTCAGACCTTACAACGGCGTTATTTGCTGGAATTTGAGGCGATAAGCAGTGGGGCGGGGTATCGGCTCCATAGCTTGGTGCGGCGGGTGGCTGCGGATGCCTTGGCAGAAATCGATGATGAGATCAGTAGCTTAGAGGATTCCTCAGTGTAATCCCCAGGATCCTTCTCAGCGCAATTTCTTAATCTTGCTAAGGCGCTAAATTTCAGGGTCTGGGGAAGAAAAGTAGGTGTTATGCTGGTCTTCGTCATTTCTTTCGTGGTTTTCCCGCTGTAATAGCTAGGGATTCCTTGAGATCGCCTGACTTTAGATGAGTATGCCTACCCTTAAATCTGCTTTAGTTGCACCTACACCCCAGGATCCTCAAGATTCTTTGTTTCAGGGCGATCGTGTCCCTGTTCTTAACCTTGACCGGCCCTCCCTAGACCCGCTTCAGCTAGACCAACTGAACGCGCGGTTTTTGCGCCAAGTCGCCTTAACAGAAACCGGGATGGTGGTTTGGCGGCGATCGGCCTCTTCTTCCCCAGTTTGCGCCGATAATCCAGCAAAACTAAGCAATTCAAGTCACCCCAAGACTACGGCTCCGATCGCGAAAGCTCCGATCGCAAAACTGAGCCTGAAACAAAAAGCACATCTGAAGGCGGCGGCCTATTGGCTCCATCACTACAATCCCGGTGCAGAGGCAACCCGATCGCAGCAGTTGGAAGCCTATGTGGAAGCCCATGACCAGCTTGTCGATGCGGGGGCATGGTCGTTGGTGGAGCAGTTGTTGGGAGAGTTACGATCGCCGCTGGTTACAGGCAGTGAGGCGCTCAATGCAGCCTTAAATCCGGAATTAAATCTAAGCCAGTCTCAAAAAGCACGGCTACCTGGTTTTCCCCAAGGTTTACAAGTTTTGAAACCCCTTACCAAAGGTCAGTTGCAGGGTAAGGGACAAGGGAAAGCTACGGGCACGATTTCGACTGCTAAACCAGTAAATCAGCTTCTATCGCCACCGACCTCAACTTGGCATGAGCAGTTGGGGGAATTGGGCTGCTATCAGGAGCAGGTACGGATCTACAGCAAGGTGTTAGCGGCGGAATCTTGGGGGGAGTCCCAGCGATTACCGCTGATGCTGAAATTAAGCCGAGCCTACAGCGAGTTAGGGCAGGTGCAGCAGGCGGAAACCTGGGGACGGCAAGCCTTGCATTTAGCCCAGAAACTGGAAGATCTAAGCCAAGAAGCAGAAGCTTGGGGGGTTCTGGGCCATATTGTCATGCGTCGATCTTCATTCATGAAAGCCACTGTCTATTTTCAGCGGCAGCTTAAATTAGCCCAACGGAGCCAGTCGCCCCTGCTGCTAACACGGGCTTGGGCCGATCTAGCCAAGGCTTTTACCCACACAAAACCATCCCAATCACTCCAGTGCTACCGCAAAGCAGAGAAATTTTTGTTCAAACTCAAACAACTCTATGTTTCAGATTTCTCTAGCCTAAATAACAGGTTTTCAGGTTTTAAATCCAATTTAACGACGCAATCAACCCTAAAAACAGCGACTAATCTGGGGAATCATCCATCTGAACCAGAAACACCATTAGGAACTGAAGCGAGTCTTCTCCAAAGCTTGTCCTTGCAAGTCCAGGCGGGTTTTGCAGAAGCTCTACTTCATAATAACCAATATGAAGCCGTCATTCCCCAAATTCAGCAGCTTTTACCGCAAGTTCAAGCCGCAGGGGCTATATATTTGGAATATCTCTCGCTGTATACCCTCGGCAATGCCTACACGATGCAGCAAAACTGGCCTATGGCTGAGCAAACCTATCAAGCGGCGATCGCACTGGTCCGGCGATACCACTATGGCAGTGCAGAAGTGTATCTCCTCAATAGTCTGGGGGTGATCAACTGCTATTTTCTCAAGAATTATGACAAGGCACTGGGATATTTAGAAGAAGCACGACGAAAAACTGATGTTTTGGATCTCAATTCCTATAAAGTCCTCTTAAGCTGCCATATTGCCAACTGTCAGCGGTTTATGGGCAACTTAGCCCAAGCCCAGGCTGAGCATCAACAAGCGCTAGACTTATATCCTCAAGTTCGAGATATAACCAGTCGAGCGCTGATTTGCTCTAATTTTGCCCATTGGTATTGGCAGGAAAAGCGATTTTTACGCTGTTTTTGCTCCTTAGTCCATTGTTTTTGGCTCGTTCCGCCTTGGCGCAGTGCCAATGGTCGTTTAATTTTGCGCACAGCACGGGAGATTATTAGTAAGGGGATTCGCCAGGGTTTGGCGCGGGTTTTGCCGTGAAGGGGTTCAGGAAAAGCTTCGATCTCAACTCCCTGCTGCAAACCGGGATGCGTTGGCTCCGAGCCAGATCGATCGCCCAAAAAATCACCCTACTCGCAATTCTCACCGCCACGATCGTCCTCGCCCTCAGCCTTCTCAATCTCTCCTTCCACAACCGCACCCAAACCGCCCTCCTCCACACCCTCCGCACCACCACCCAAGTCACCGTCCAACTCGGCGACCTCCGGCTCAACCCCCTGCGCGGACAGGCCACCCTCACCGATCTCCTCCTCGGCAACCCCCCCAACTTTTCGCCCCAGCCCCTCCTCACCCTCGATCGCCTCAGCCTCCAGCTCCACCTCCCCAGCCTCTGGGGATCCTCGCTCTCCTTCCCCGCAATTCGCCTCCAAGGCTTAACCTTGCGCGTTGAACAACGCCTCCAGCGCAACAATTTGGCCCAAGTCCTCGATCGCCTTGAAGCCTTCAAAACAGAAACATCCAGCGCCTCCCCCCGCCCCAAAGCCTTCCAAATTGATCATTTGATACTTTCTGAAGTGTCCATGATCGTTAGACTCAATATCTTGGGAGAAATCGGAGCCGAAAAAACCCTTAACATCGCCTTGATTGATCTGGAAGATTTGACCCAAGACACCCTCGCCGATCGACTGCGTAGCGCCCTCTTAACCCAGGCCCAGCAGCAATTGCAGGAGATCCTTCAGGATCGGTCTAGGGACTATCAGGATGGATTGGTTTCGGGGATTGACTTGCGCCTCTTCCCGCCTCCGGCGACTCCCGCCCTCGTCCTCTAACCCCCCCTTCCCTTCGGCTCCATGATTCGAGATGTAACCCTGCGGGATGCCATCGCCCTGTGCCGCATTTATAACCCCTATATTCTGCAAACCACGATCACGTTTGAAGAGTATCCCGTGCTGCCTGATGCTATGGCAGAGCGGATTCAGGCCATTCAAGAACAGCAACTACCTTGGCTGATTTGGGAAGAGGACGATCGGGTTTTGGGCTATGCCTACGCCCGTCCTTGGCAGACCCGATCGGCCTATCGCTTTACCCTAGAAAGCTCCATCTACACCGCCCAGGAAGCAAGGGGACGGGGCATCGGTCGGAAGTTATACCAAGAACTGCTCGATCGGCTCCAAGAGCGCCAAATCCACGCCGTTGTTGCCTGTATTGCCCTGCCCAACCCCTCTAGCGTGGTTCTGCACCAAAAACTGGGCTTTGAGCGGGTGGGCCGCTTTCCAGAGGTGGGCCGCAAGTTTAACCAGTGGGTGGATGTGGAATATTGGCAGCGGCGGCTGGCGGTGCCGGAGGTCGATCGATCGGCCCAAACGGCGACTCAGGACGGCCAACGGTATTCCTGCTCTTCGCTCCCGGTCTAAAAATCCCTTGCCGAAGAGTCCACCATAACCCCCGTAGGGGCGGGTTTTCGACTGAAATCTTGCTATGTCACGGGTATCTCCCCAAACCCGCCCTCTTGGTTCCATTACCTTGAGGACACTACCCCTATCTCCCCAAACCCGCCCTCTTGGTTCCATTACTTTGAGGGCACTACCCCCGCCAAGCGCAGCAACATCACCTCCCAGACCAAGCGGGGCTGCACCGATCGGCCCAGTAATCCCTTCGCCTCCTCCAGCGCACCAATACGATCGGGCACCTGATCATAGGGCGCTTGCCAGCAGCACTGTTGCAGATAACCGAGCAACCACAGTTGTTGGTCCAGGTCCAAATCTTGGCTAATGCGGCGGGCTAGGGTCAGCGCTTGGCGAGGGCTGCGGGGCAACTCCTGGGCCTGGGCCAGCAGATCCGGATCCAAGCTTTGGAGATAGTCCCCCAGTTCGATCGCCGCCCCCGGACTGCCCTCCGCTTGGGCCAGCAGTTGGGAATTCTCCAGCAACTGGGCCTGACCCGATCGCCGCAGAATCTCCGCCATATCCCCCGCCGACAAGCGCTGAAACGGAATGCGCTGGCAGCGCGAAACCAAGGTCGGCAGCAGCCGATCGGCACTGGGGGCCAACAAAATCAACGTCGCCATCCCCGGTTCCTCCAGCGTCTTCAGCAACCCATTGGCCGCCCCCTCCCCCATCGTCTCCGCCTGCTCCAACACCACCACATGGCGCAACGCCTTCAGGGGCGCACGGCTGAGAAATTGGCTAATTTCCCGCACTTGGGCCAGACGAATTTGGGGCGGAGTCTTGCGCTTGACCCCTGCCTCATCCGCTTGGCTGAGGGGGATAATTTTGCCCTGGACCTGGTAGCTAGCCTCCACCCACAGCACATCGGGATGGTTATCTTGATCAACGCGGCGGCGCAGATCCGCTAAGGTCGGCGGGGGCAACTGGGCGCGATGTCCCCGCTGCGATCGGGGGTCGTGGAGATTAAGGCCACAGAGCAGCGTTGCAAAGCAGCGAGCCGCTAGGGCACGCCCCGTCCCCGCCGGACCCGCAAACAAATAGGCCGGAGCAATGCGATCCTGCACCACTGCTTGACTCAGCAGCGCGATCGCCTGGGGCTGACCCACTAAGGGCGCAAAACATTCCGCAGCAAAGTCAGCACGATCGGCCATGGGATGGGGGGAATTTATTACAAAACCTGACAAAATATTAATGAATTCGTAACGTCAGCCCGATCGGGGATGGGCCTGTTGGGGGTTGGTTGACCGGGCGATCGTTGCCCTAGATCCGATCGATCGACCCTAGGTGAAGACTTCTGTAAGCAAGACTAGCGCCGAGATTATCGGGGTTTCCCGTTGCCCCCTGTCCCCCCGCTTCGGCCTCCGTTGCCCCCTACACCCCCCGCCCCTAGCCCCCTCAAGTTCCAACCCTAGGGAGTGTACAGGATGCACTGAGCGTGAGACACTGCCTAATAAGTCTTTTATAAACACTTACAGTGATTCAGGGACAACCTCCTCTTCATAAATTTGGCCAATGATTAGTTACCAATCTGAGGGGGGAGTGGCAGTGGATGAACGTCCTGTTGCTCCAAACGTAACCCCATTTGATCTTAAGGAATACTTGTCCCAGCGAAAAGCGCTGGTGGAGACCGCCCTGGATGCAAGCTTACCAGTGGTCCCCCCTGAGACAGTCTATAATTCCATGCGCTACTCTCTCCTAGCGGGAGGCAAGCGGTTACGTCCCATCCTCTGCTTGGCCACCTGTGAGCTAGCGGGCGGCACGATTGAGATGGCCATGCCCACCGCCTGCGCCATGGAAATGGTCCACACCATGTCCCTGATTCACGACGACTTACCCTCCATGGATAACGACGACTACCGTCGGGGTAAGCTGACCAATCACAAGATTTACGGCGAAGACATCGCCATTTTGGCGGGAGATGGGCTGCTGGCCTATGCCTTTGAGCATTTAGCCCAAAAAACCCAGGGAGTCCCCGCCGATCGGCTGCTGCAAGTGGTGGCCCGCCTTGGTCGCGCCGTTGGGGCCGAAGGTCTTGTTGGGGGCCAAGTGGTGGATCTGGAGTCGGAAGGAAAAACCGACACCACCGTGGAAATGTTGGACTTCATCCACATGCACAAAACCGCTGCCCTGTTGGAAGTCTCGGTGGTTTCCGGTGCCATCCTCGCTGGTGCGCCCCCAGAAGATATCCAACGCCTCACCTGCTACGCCCAAAATATCGGCCTCGCCTTCCAAGTGGTAGACGATATCCTCGATATCACCTCAACCCAAGAGGAACTGGGCAAGAGCATCGGTAAGGATGTAGAAGCCCAAAAAGCTACCTATCCCAGCCTTTGGGGTCTAGAGCAGTCCCGCGTTAAGGCCCAGGAAATGGTCGATCGGGCCAAGGATGAAATCCGCATCTTTGGTGAGTTAGCCCGCCCCCTCATGGCCCTCGCAGACTACATCACCGCCCGCACCAATTAATGAACTGCAATTGAGTCAGGTACTGCTTGACCGCTAAAAACCCTACCTTGGGCGCAAAAACCGCGCTCCTACGGGGTTCCTGGGTAAATATCCAGCCTTGGGCACGAGGACCGTGCCCCTACGGAGTTCCTGGGTATAATTTCGGTCTTGGGCACGAGGACCGTGCCCCTACGGGGGTTTACAAAGCGTAGGGGCCAGGTTTTCTGGCCCATTCCCTGTTTTTGTTAGTCCTCACAGACTCCACCGTTGGCTTGCCCCCCTTTTCATCCCCCTTCATTAACGGCTCACCATGCAGGATCTGATTGCGATCGCGCATAACCAAGTCTTAGTCACTGCTCTGGTGGCCTGTTTTTTTGCACAATTTCTCAAGCTCGTGGTAGAGCTAGTTCGTCACCAACACTTAAATTTCCACGTTTTGGTGGAAACTGGCGGAATGCCTAGCTCCCACTCGGCCCTGGTGTCGGCTTTGGCTGCCGGAGTCGGTCAGACGCGGGGCTGGAGCAGTACAGAATTTGCGTTGTCTACGGTGTTCGCCATTATTGTCATGTACGATGCGGCGGGGGTGCGCTGGGCCGCTGGGCAACAGGCCAAGATTTTGAACCAGCTTATGGAGGGGCAAGCCCAACACCAAGCCCCGGAGGAGCAAATCGAAAAGCTCAAGGAAATGCTAGGCCACACCCCGCTTCAGGTCTTTGTCGGCTCCGTGGTTGGCGTTGCGGTTTCCCTCATTGCGGGCG
>JBMTWK010000132.1:0-7894 GCA_049452395.1 Prochlorothrix sp.
TCGGTTAACCCGCTAAAGTGGGATGCTCCTGGGGGAATTGCTGTAGGGGTTCCCTGGGGTTCATCGCTTGGGACCAAAGCCAGGGAGATTGCCGTTACTGAATCGGTGTTAGAGGTAACCTAGGAGGCGCGTTCACGATCGACCAAATCCGCAAGGCCGATCGTCCCCTTAAAAAAGACCCCGATCGCCGTGGGTAAACGGGGCTGGTCATACTGCGGGGCCAGCCAAAAGCCCAAAACCGCCTCAACCCCATGGGCAATCAGCGCGACTTGCACCACCGGCAACAGAACAAAATGCCACAGCCCCAAGCTGTCTAGCCCTTGGCAACCAAGGCCGAGGGTCGTGAGGACGATCGCCAGCCAACCCAACGGACGACGGGAGGCAGCGGGCAAGAGGGTGAGGATGCGATCGGTGGGATTCAGCATGGGGGTAGATAGGAGTTGGGATCAGAAATGCTCAGGAGCAGGAGCGGGGGTGCGACGCAGTCGCGGCGGGGGAGGCATTCCCACGCAGAGCGTGGGAACGAGGGAGATAGAGCATGGGAACGAGGGATTTCTTGCTCCCCTCGCCCTCAGGGAGAGGGGCCGGGGGTGAGGGCCACTAAGCCCAAAAATCAGCGACGGCATAGCCTAACTCGGCCAACATCCGCCGCAGCAGGGGCAAACTGAGGCCAATCACATTGGTGTGGCACCCCTCTAGGCGATCGATAAACAGCCCCCCTCGCCCCTCTAGGGCAAAGCAGCCCGCGCAATTCAACGGTTCCCCCGTCGCCACATAGGCCCGCACCTCCGCATCCGTTGCATTGGCGAAATACACCTGGGTGACGGCATTGTGGACGATCGATCGCCCCTGCCCCAAATCCACCAAGGCATGGCCCGTATACAACTCCCCCACCTGGCCCCGCATCTGGAACCAGCGATCGATCGCCTCCTCAGCATCGGCGGGTTTGCCGTGGATCTCACCATTAATGGCCAGCACCGAGTCACAGCCCAGGATTAGCCCTTGGCCAGAGTGACCTAAAGCGCCCCGATCGCGGTAGTCCTGGGCCACGGCATTGGCCTTGTGCTTGGCGAGGGCTTGCACCAACTCGCTGGGTAAGTGGCTCTGGATTTGGTCTTCGTCAAAGTAGCTGGGCTGGACGATCGGTTCAATGCCCGCCAACTGCAAGAGGCGACGACGGGCCGGAGAAGCCGAGGCCAAAACAAAGGGGGGCAAAGGGTTAGGGTTAGGCATAGGGGAGGACTTGCGATATGCACCGGCTCAAATTCACCGGCCTAAACTCATTAAACTTAATTCACTGGACGAAACGGGTGCATCCCACTTTGGTAAATGAACCGATTGGGTAGGGGCAAACTCCCCGTGGTTGCCCCGCGAAGAGGGTCGGCACGGGGGCACGACCCCTACCGAGATTCTTCTAAAGTGGGATGCTCCTGGATGAAACTGACTGGATGAAACTTATTGGACCAAATTCACCGTAAAGGTAAAGGTCACCGCAATGCGATCCTCGGTGTAGTTGGCGGGGAAGGGCGGAAAGGGCGCGGCCTGAAGAATCGCTGATTTTGCAGCTAAATCAATGGTCACATCCCCTGATGGTTGCAATACATCCAACTTCTCCACCGTTCCCCACCGATTGACCTCAAAGTACACCTCCACCTTCGACTCAAAATCGGCATCGGGCTGCCATTGGCTTTCCACTTGCTGCTGAAGCTGAGCCGTATATGGCCCCCACTCCACATCGGCGCGGGCTGTCACGCCACTGCCCCGATCGGCGCGATCGTGGTTGAGCCGCTGGGCGTAGGGATGCCAATTTTGGGCACTTAAACTGCCGGTACCGAGGACTTCACTGGTGGTCCGACGGGGGATAGCAACCTCAGGGTTGGTTTGGGAGGCGGGAACTGTGTTCCGGGCCAGTCTTTCCCAGCCCTGGGGCGAGAGGGATAAAGCCTCGATTCCTGAACCGGCATCCTGGGCTTGGCTGGACGCTAGGGGCTGGTTGGTTGGGGAAGGCTGCTGCTGTGCCGGGGTCGGATCGGGGGTTTCGTCGGGGGTTTGGCTAGCGGCTGCGTTGGCGTTGCGGGCAATGCTGGGCCGATCGGTGCTGGTCTGTGCCCCCCCTTGGCTAGCGACTTGGGCAATGCGGTTGGTCTCCGGATTCGGCACTGCCACCGCAGGGTCATCTAAGGCAATAAACTCCAGGGGAATGGGAGCCGGATTAGGCGGACTGAGGGTGATGCCTTTGCGATAAAAAATCCAGCCCAAAAAGAGGACTTCATGGGCCAGGACCGAAGCCGTGAGCAGGAGGGGAATAAAGCGGGCACGATCGTAGCGGTGTCGTAGGTCCGCCAGGTTTAACGGAGGCTCAGGAGGCAACGGCTGGGACATAGGGGCAGTCCAGATCACGGGGGATTGGGGTTCAAAATCAGGGACGCAGTCGCGACAGCGCAACGCATCGAAATAACGCCTCAAAGTCTAACGCTAAATTGGCAAGGTGCAACCCACGTTACAGTTGAATTTCCAGGGTATCCCGTTTGGGTTTAGGGGTCCAAATATCTGTGCCGAGATCATCTGAGCCTTCCGATCGCCACACCCCCTGAAGGGTGCCATCGGGCATCAGGGCATAGATCCCATCCCCCGCAAATTCCCCCTTAAACGAGACATAGAGCTTCTGATCCTTCGTCAGCCGCACAACCCCTTGATAGCTCCCTGAGCTAATGGTCCACACCATCTGCAAGCTGCGATCGTCCCCCCGTTCTTCTAGCACACAGTAGCCTGCATACTCGCTATCGTCGGCATTGGTCCCTTGGACAATATATTCCTGGGCCAATGCCTTGAGATCTTTGATGGGCTGACCCTCCTTCCGGATTTTGGCAATGAGGGCGGTGACGGCTTCGCTTTGCTCCTGGGCTTCGATAATGCAGTCCCGCTCAGAGACGGAGCCATCGACTTGGATGGTTTGGCAAAGGCGGGCGTTGTCGAGGAGGGCTTCTTCTAAGAGAGCATTGCTGAGGCTGGCATCGTAGAGATTGGTTTCGGACAGGTCGGCATTTTCCAGAAAGACATTCTCCAAAAAAGCGCCTAAGAGATTGGCCCCATAGAGACTGGCATCTTCCAGATAGGCTCCGCCCAAATCTGCTCCGCTGAGATCGGCCCGATCGAGCACTGTCCCTAGCATCTGGGTTCCGCCCAAGAGGCCGCTACTGATCTGGGCACCGGTCAGGTCCGCATTGGTTAAGTCCGCAATCCGCAAGTCGGCATTCCGGAGATCGGCATCGGTGAGAATGGCATCTTCGAGGTAAGCGCCCTGGAGGTTGGCCCGCCGCAGATCAGCCCCCGCCAAGTTTTCTAGGCTGAGATTGAGGTTCATGAGGTTAGCTTCCTGCAAATCCGCCCCTTCTAGGGGGATAAAGGGATTGGAACCTCGAATGAGGGCATTTTCCATCAAAAACTGAACCAGTAAGCCCTTGCGCCGTCCATCGAGTTCGCGCAGAGTGGTGAGGGTTCGGGAGCGAATAATGGCGACCTTAACCCCCGTTAGGGCTAGGTCTTTTTTCTCGGTAAACGTTGCGCCCCCTTCAGCTTCGCCTAAAACACTACTCTTGTCGTTTTCTTCCAAGATCTTGGAGACGCGATCGAAATATTGGTTTAGGGCTTCCTGCTGATAGCGATCGGTGGCGATCGACTGCTCTAGCTTGCGATCGGCCTCGGCCTGCCGCTCTTGCTCTTCCCCTAACTTGGCCTCAACATAAACCGCACCAACCCCCACCAACACCGGGAAAATCAGCAGTTCCATCCACTCCCACAGCGATCGATCCTGAAAGCCGGTTGCGTGCCAAAGCTTCCGGAAGATGGGGTGATTGAGGTTCAAATTTGCCATGGTTTTGAGGGTCTGAACAACAACATGGGCAGCAAGATTGCTAGAAAGACTGGGGCGGTTTTTTCTGCCCAAGGCAATACTTGGGAATCCCGACCAAGCGGGTCAGAAGACCTGGGAGTATCCCACTTTAGCGATTTAATCGACCGGGTAGGGGCAAACCCCCCGTGGTTGCCCTGATTTTGGGCCAAAGAGGGGAGCCACGGGGGCACGACCCCTACCAAGCTCTTCTAAAGTGGGATGCACCCGAAGACCTGACCCCTACGAGACCTAGAACCCTAGCAGAGCAGTAGCCGGGAGTACCCCTAAAAACTAGTGTGAGGTGAACTCCCTGGAGGCGTGCCCATACTTTACACTGTGTTTAGATTATGACGATCCCAGAGGGTTGTGATTCACGACAAATTATGAATAGAATATGAAACAAGCTGTTACGGGTTTATTCTATGTCCCTCACCCTGCCCCCCACCCCTGCTCCCTCCATGGTTAAACCCACTGACCTACAACCAGAGCAGGCGGACGATCGTGCCTCAGCATCGGCATGGCAGGTGTTTGCCTCAACCTTTCTAACCATTTTCCTCGCAGAATTAGGCGACAAAACCCAACTGACCACTCTGCTGATGAGTGCAGAGTCCCAGAAGCCCTGGATTGTCTTTTTGGGCGCAGGGTCGGCGCTGGTTTTGACCAGTCTGCTGGGGGTTCTGTTGGGGCGGTGGCTCGCCACGAAAATTAAGCCCCGCACCCTCAATATCATGGCGGGCCTGATTCTGGTGACGATCGCGGTGACGGTGCTGGTGGATACGGTGCCGACCCTGTTTTAGTTTTGGTTCTGTTTGAGCGTGTTGTGAGGGACTGAACTCGTTATGGATTGGAATTTGCTGGCTCTGAGCTTTGTCGCTGTATTTTTGTCGGAGTTGGGGGATAAAAGCCAGGTTGCGGCGATCGCCCTCGGCGGCACCTCCAAGCATCCCCGCGCGGTCTTTTTTGGCACAGCCGGTGCCCTGTTGCTGACCTCGTTCCTGGGGGTCTTCCTGGGGGCCACTACGGCTCAGTTCCTGCCGACTCAGTGGGTGAAGCTGATTGCGGCGGCGGGGTTTTTGATTATGGGGATCCGGCTGTTGATCAGCTCCCCCGAAGAGGAAGAGGCATAAACGCGAGGAGCTTGGAAAGCTCGCAGGGAAACTCGCACGGGATTGCACAGGGTCGCGACTGGGATCGCCGATTTGCAATCGGCTGTCTGATGTTCCCCGCGTTCCTGGGGCCGCGTTTTTGGGACCGCGTTCAGAAAGATTGCACAGGGTCACGACTGGGATCGCCGATTTGCAATCGGCTGTCTGAGATTTGCAATCGGTTGCCTGATGTTCCCCGCGTTCCTGGGGCCGCGTTTAGAAAGTTTGGGGGCCGATCGCCCCATTAAGCAAAGGCGAAGACGATCTGGGGGGTCTTAACCCCCACCCCAGATTCCAAAGGTTCCCGTATAACTACTTATAGAGCTGATAGAACAATCAGTGAATCCCCTGACATCAGGTTTTAGCCATATTAAAAGACGGGTAGTGACACCCCACTTTGGCATCCAATTCGTGACACCCAACGATTACAACTCGTGGGTAGCACTTCATCGTAACTATTCAGGGGTCTACGAAGTTAGTAGGGTTTCAGCCCTTCGATCGGAGTCCGAAGCAGCTCAAACCATACCAATCCAGGATTTTCAGAGCCTGAAACCCGCATTCTTCCGTGACCCCCTGAATGGTTACCACTTCATCAGTTGTGTCTTACGTAACATCTTCATCTCATACGCCTTCGGGAGTTCAGCAGCGCTGTTCTCCCATTTCTATTGGGAATTTGATGATCCCGATCGGGCTGCTTTCAAGATTTATCCGTATCAGTGACCTAGATCCTATGTCTACCTACCACGATCGTGATTCAATGCAGGGCAAATTCGCCATGGGCGTGTAATGGGTTGATCTCCAAGGCAGGTTACAAAACCCAGGCAGGTTACAAAACCTAGTTACAGAACCCAGTTACAGCCCCTCAGGTACAAAACCCAGAAAACTGTCCTAGATCCAATGTTGAGCCTTTCTACAGACTTTCACCGCACCATCAGGGCGACCCCAGGTCGATCGCTGTGAATTCAGATATAGCCCGGAGTGAGCCTCAGCTTTTTTGAGGGTCTTGCTGTGGGCTAGGGTCTGTTTTTTAAGCGCTTTCATAGATGAATGTCTGTTTTTACCCTTAAACGATTATCAGTTCCCGATCGGCCTCCCTTGCCCCTACCCTGACCTAATTCTCTTCCCATCACCCCGGTCATGGCTGCACACAGGCGGTCCTTCACTCCACATCTACTGCATTTCCTAACCTCACTATGTTCAGATGCTCAACTGGCCCCACCCCAGGCAATATCCCAGAAAATATCCCAGGCAATACCCCAGGCAATACCCCCCCAGCCTCTCCTGCTGTCCCCTTGGGGATGCTTTATTTTGTTTGTTTTGATGGTTTCGATCGTCTTTTGGGCGATCGGGATGGCAATTTTGTGATGCAGGAGGGTGCAAACCGTGGCTAACTTCCGCTATCTCCTGCTGCTGAAACAGGGCACGCAAATTTGGAATCAGTGGCGCAAGGATCATGCTTTACCGCTTCGTCAACAGGCCACGCCCCTGAATCCTTGGATTATTGATCTGCGCCATGCCAATTTAAGCTTTACGGACTTGCAACGCATGAACTTAAGCTGTGCAGATCTGCGCCACGCCAATCTTTATGGCGCGAACCTGAGCGGGGCCAACCTGAGCGGGGCGAACTTGAGCGGGGCCGATTTGAGTCATGCCAATTTAGAGGCGGTGGTGCTGTGTCGGACGGTGATGCCCAATGGGGTTGTCCACGATCGCGACTGTCAGCGTCTCCGCCAAGCCTACGAAGCCCGCCACGGCAAGCCTTGGAACCTGTCGGGCAGTACTGCCAAACCGCCTCCCCATCCTGCCCAAGTGTAAGCGGGGCAATGTGTAGATGGCTGGTCAGCGTTGTCTATCCCGCCGAACTGTGCTGCAAGGGCTACTGGGGTTGGGACTGGCGGCCTGTGGCGATCGTCTGCGATCGCCCGATCGATCGGGCACCCGATCGGCCCCGCCCCTGACGATCGCCGCTGCTGCTAGCCTCCAGGACAGTCTGCGGGCCATTGTTGCAGAAATGCCAACCTTACCCCCTGCAACCTTTACCTTTGGCGGCTCTGGTGCCCTCCAGCAGCAAATTGCCCAAGGTGCCCCGGTGGATCTCCTGATTACGGCTTCTCCCCAGCCCTTGGACCTTCTGGCTACCCAGGATTTGCTCTGGCCCGGTGGGCGGCTGAATCTTTTAAGCAATACCTTGGTGTTGGTTGCTTCTGCATTAACTGCCCCGGAATTTGCTGCCCCGGAATTTGCTGCCCCAGAGGCTCCCCCCCAAGACTCCCAGAATTTGCCGGATCTTGCCCCGGATTCTGCCTCGAAGCTTACCCCGGATGCTGTACAGGGGTTTGCCGCGATCGATCGGGCATTAACTGACAATCCCCAGTTGCGGGTTGCGGTTGGTAACCCGGTCCTTGTGCCTGCGGGGGAGTATGGGGTGGAGGTTCTGCGGTTTTTGGGCTTATATGAGCGGTGGGAGCCGCAAATTGTCTGGACGAAGGATGTGCGGCAGGTGTTGGCCTATGTGGAGACGGGCAATGTGGTGGCGGGGTTGGTGTATGGCACCGATGCGCGGTTGAGTGGGGCGGTGCGGCAAGTGGCGGTGGCTCCGGCGGGGAGTCATCGACCGATCGTCTATCCGGGGGCAGTGTTGCGATCGAGCCGTCAGGCGACCGCAGCCCTTGTGTTTCTGACTCAGTTAACCCAACCCCCAGCCCAAGCTATTTTCCAGCGCTATGGCTTTTTGCCTCTACCGGACGCAAATTAGGGCAACTACGGGGGTTATAGGGCAACCACGGGGGTTAGAGGGCAACTACGGGGGGTTTGCCCCTACCGGACGCAATTTCTGAACACCAGGGCAACCACGGGG
>JBMTWK010000133.1:0-7855 GCA_049452395.1 Prochlorothrix sp.
GGGTCCATCCCACTTTAGACGGGCCAGAGGCCCATCCCACCCAAGAGGGGGTTGTGGGATAGCCGGACCGGCTGTCCATAGGCGAAAGTGGGATACACCCCGCTTCGGGGACGCTTCAGGGGCCGATGCAACCCCGCACGAGTTGACCCATATCCAGCCCCGTCTCCATTGGACCGCTGCCAGCCCCCTAAGGGTTCAGTTGGCGGCGGATACGATCGCGGCTGCCCTCCAAATGGGTCCGCGTTTCCAAGGACAGATCACCATCCCCCAAGGCTTTAGCCAGATCAGCATCCAACTGTTGCAACTGGTAGCGGGCGAGGGTGCGGGCCTCTGCGGGGGCATCGTAGGTGAAAACCCACGCAATAATGTCGGGGAGGGTGGTTGCGGTACTAAGGGCCGTGGGATCGGTGATTCCCACCATAAAGCTGAGGTATTGGTTCTGTAAGCGCCGCTGAAGCAGGGGAATATCCCCATCCAGATCCGCCAGTGGCTCCTCCCAAATGCTGGTTTGGAGAGACTCAAACAGTTCGCCTAGGGTGAGGGCATCCTGGCCAGGATAGATTAGCTCGGCATCCCGAAGGCGGGCAAGACGATCGGACACCAGCAAGTTCCCCAAAATAAAACTTTGGTTGAGGAGAATCCGATCGGCCAAGGGATACTCCACCGTAAAGAGGTCGGGAAAAGCACCCTGGTGGAACCAGCGGGAGGAACCCAGCTTACTGGGCAGATCGGGGGGAAGCTGGAAGGATTCAGGACTTAAAACCCGATCTTCCAGGATTTCAAGGGCTTGGCGCTGGGTCGTGGCGGGGATGGGTTCAAAGGGGCGACGATCGGGGGCATCCCCACCGAGGTAACGGTTCAGGGAGCGACCGCCGATATAGTTACTCAGGATAGAAGCGTTATAAAAATAATGGTTGAGCAACTGGTCGAAAATGGGGCGGGCTTCGGTGAAACTGCGGCCCTGGGAGGGAAAACGCTTGTCGAGCTTGTCCCAGAGGCTTTCCACAATATCCATTTGCCACAGCCCATAGGTGAGGGGATCGTTGCTGAGATCAAACACCATCACCGTCGGATCTAGCCCAGACCACAAATCTTCATCGGTGCCGTAGTCCAGTTCCGGGGCCGGGGCAAGGCGGGCAATGTCCTGCAAGCGGTTGCGCTCTTCCAGGGGGGTAAGCTGCTCTAGGGGCGTGTAGCCATAGGCGATCGCCCACATATCATAGGGACCAATGCGACTGGGGAAATATTCCCCCTGCTCCAGGTCTTCCGGGGCTAAATTAACGGGTAAATAGTCCATAACCGACCCTGCTAGCCCTTCCGCCTCCGTTAGCTCCCGGTTGTGCAGTTCCTCAGGGCTGTGGAGGGTACTGGCATGAAAATTGTGGCGGAGTCCGAGGGTGTGGCCCACCTCATGGGCAATGATACTACGCACAAACTGGTGCAGATACTCGCTCATTTCCCCACTGCTGGGCAGAATATTGCGCCCCATGGACAGGGCTGTGGCCCCGACGGCTAACTGTTGGTTGGCAGCAAGGGAAAAACAGCGATCGTCGCGCTGGGCAGTGACCGACTGGTTGCGGTTCTGAACCCACTGCCGCAGCGCAGCACTGCGAAAATAGGCCAATCCCACCTGGGAATCGCAGATATTGGGCTGTCCTGTCATCTGGCCCCAGCGAATCGAGCTACCGAGGGGATCGTTGGCTAAGTCATTAAACTCATTCCCGGCATAGCGCAGCATATTGGCATCCATCAGGATATCCGCACCGAGAATTTGGCCAGTAATGGGGTTGGTGCGGGGCATGGCGAGGGCAAAGCCGCCATCGATCGAGTCGGTCCAGCGAATGGTGTTATAGCGGCTATCTGCCGGATCCCAGTCCGCATCCTCCGGCATTTGCTTGACTTGCAGCACATCCTTAAAGCCAATGGCCTCAAAGGCTTGATTCCACATCAACACGCCCTCAGTGGCGGCTTGGCGATAGGCTTCGGGCATGGCTTTATCCAGCCAAAAGACGATCGGTTCCTTCGGGGGCGAGAGTTCTGCGGCGGGATCGGCCTTTTCCAGGTGCCAGCGGTTGATATAGCGCACAAAGCGATCGCGGCCCAAGCTATTGGCCAAATCCTGGTAAGCCGTGACGAAATAGCCCACCCGCTCATCGGCAAGGCGGGGGCGGTAGGTGTCAAGGACGGGGAGTTTGGAGAGGCTGTAGTGGAGGCCGAGGTTAAAGGAAGTGGGGTCGGGAATGGTGCTGAGGGCAAAGAAAAAGTCAACGGGTGCCCCGGTAAAGCGATAATCGATGTCAAATTCCAGGTTTTCTGGAAAAGATTGAGCCGTAGTCACAGCAGACTGGGTTGGGTCAGCGCCGTAACCCAGGATCGAAAGCAGCGAGAACGAGCCAAAGCCCAAGCTAGGATTGAGCAACAGTGGCGAGAGATCTACCACAACGGTGTTAAAGTTTTCCCGTTCGCTCAAAATCGGCAGGGTAAACACCACGGAATCGCTAAACAAGCTGCTTTGGTCGGCCCGTTGGCTGGGGGGGCGACTGTCCCGGAACAGGGAGTTGGGAACGATGATTTGGAGATTATTCTTAAAGCGGCGGAAGGTAAAGGCAAATTCCTGGAGAGGGATGCCGCGATAGAGGCCAAATTCCCCAATTCCGGCACCAATGGCCGCAGAAAAGAGATAGTGGTGATTTAACTGGTCGGGCCGCACCTCGACTAAGACCTTACCTTCCTCTAGGTCCTGGTAGAGGGTAAACAGTCCCTCGGTGCGTTTGAGATCCTTAATGACCTCATCAAAGGGTTTTAGGCCGCTGGCGGCGCTGTCAGGGGATGCGGGGGGGCCGTCCGAGGCTTCTTCGGCATTTCCCCCACGTTCCGCTGTCTCTGGGTCGCTATCGGTTCCGGTCTCCGGCTCTTCTTCGCCGGTCGCTTGGGGGGTGGTTTGGGCCGTGCTGGGGGCGGTGAGGGGGGGCAAGGTGAGGGGAAAGAGGCCCAGGAAACCGGCGGTAAGGGATAGGAGCAGCAGGCGGTGGGGAAATTTCACAGTAGGTCTGAGGTGAAGGGGCACAGGCAAGACAGGAGGCCCAAAATTGCCCAGCCCCGATCGATGCTGATGTGGAGCCGTTGTGGGGTAGGTTTGAGCACCTCCTGAGTATAGGTCGGTATCCCCCTCCCGTCATCTTGGGGGCCGATCGGCCTTCGGTCGCCACAGGAAGCGATCGCCCTGCCAAACCCGATCGAGCACTAAGGTCAGGGGAGACAGCAGGAATAAGGCCCAAAACAGGGAGGTTTGCACAAAGAAGCGGTTGCGCAAAACAAAGGTCAACATCGCGATCGCCATGGCCCAAACCACACGGCTGCGGCCCCGATCGGGAATGGCCCTGGGGTCCGTAATCATAAACAGGGCAAACAGCAGCAAGGAGCCGCTCCCCAGCCGATGCAGCCACACATCCCAGGTCCAGCCCAGCCAGAGGTTGCGCATCGCCTCCAGCAGACCATAGCAGCCCAAAAACGCCCCGGTGGTCTCCAGCCGCCCCACTCGCCCCAAAACCACGCCCCCAGCCCCCAAAAACACTAGCCCGTACCACAAATCATCGCCCCACTGTCCCGGTGAGACCCAGGCATCGGAAGTTAGCACCAGGGCGGCAATGATGCCAATATTGGCGGGGTTAAAGAAGTGTTTGCCCCGGTAGCGGAGGAGGAATTTGCTACTGATGGCGACGGCGGCGGCAAAGATAAGGGTACTGGGCCGATCGGCCCGCAACAGCAGGCTTAAACCCAGGCCGGTAATAAGGGGGCTGCGGGCGTTAAAGGCGGTGGGTTGCCACCAGGGTTTACTAGGGGGAAAGTTTTGGTCCGATCGTCGCCCATCCTGGTTAATTTTCGGTTCCACCGCCAAGGAACAGAGCCACTGGGTCAGTAAGCAGGTTGCAAGCAGAAGCCCGATCACGATCGGGCGGAGGGTCCAGTCACGGGTGCCGATGCCGAGGATCAGGAACAGGGAGAGAAATAAGATTTGGTAGTCCCGTGCGTTTTGGAACTGGGGCAGGGCGATCGATCTGGCGATCGGCTGGAGTCTGGCAAGGCGGGGGGTTGCGTCGGTCATGGTGGGGCAGGGGGGCGATACCGTTTCCTGACCTTAAGGGGTTTTTGGGCCGATCGGGGGGAAGTTACGGATTTTGTAACCGGTCGGTCCAAAACCGATCGTCTTGAAACACCCGAAAATTAGACTTTGTGGGAATATGGGAAACCTAATCTATAGATCGTCACGGGAAGAAGCATTATGGAAAAGCGTGGCACACGCCAATGGTTCTGGGGCGTTATTCGCCTCCAAGGATCTGTTATTCCTGGAATTTGGCCTAGGGTTTTAGTCTGCGGCCTTTTTGGGGGACTAATTTCGATTTTGTACGATCGGGGCTATCCCGTCTCTAACCCCAGCATTGATAAAATCGTACCCAGCATCGTCCTGGGCCTGCTCCTCGTTTTCCGCACCAATACCGCCTACGATCGCTTTTGGGAAGGGCGCAAAATCTGGGGCAGCATCATCAATACCAACCGCAACCTTGCCCGCCAGATTTGGGTCTTTGTCAAAGCCAGCACCCCCGCCGAAGTCGCCCAAAAGCAGCACATCCTGCACCTCATCACCGCCTTTACCTACACCATCAAACAACATCTCCGCCACCTGCCCCCCGCTGACGGAATCGCCGACCTAGTAACCCCCGCCCAACTCCAGAAGCTCCAGCTTGTCCAACATCCACCCTTAGATAGTGATGTTTTGGGTCAATGATTATCTGCGCCAACAGCACGATCGGGGCAACCTTGACACCTATCAAATGGTGGCGATCGTCAACTTAATTGACCTACAAGTCAATAACTTAGGATCCTGTGAGCGGATCCTCAAAACCCCCCTCCCCCTCGCCTATACCATCCACCTGCGGCAATTATTGCTGTTTTACTGCCTCGCTCTGCCCATTCAATGGGTTGATTCCCTGGGCGCTTTAAGAGCTGATTTATGAAGTAAATCTTAAGAGAGCTGAAAGCACTGTAGTGAAGGGGTTGTAGCGATTCGGTACTCAAAAACACTATTTTGCAAAACCCCTGCTATGACTGCGTTTCAGCGACTTCGTAAATCAGCTCTAACGGGCTGGGTTACCGCCTTAATTAGCTTTACGCTGCTGGGCATTGAGGAAATCGGCCTGGAAATTGAAAATCCCTTCGGCTCCGACCCCAATGATTTACCCCTGGATGCCATGTGCGACGGGATGCGGCAACATGTCAACGACCTGATTACCCTCAATCCCCAGGATATCCAGCTCAGTTTTGGGGATCCGATCGCAACCCCCAGAAGTGGTTCGTTCTCGCCCCTTGCCTCTGAGCCGGAACAGGTTTAGCACCATGGCCCTACTGTCACCCAACGCCGCCGATCGACCCTGGACCGTCGCCGACCTGGGGGAACAGGGTCTCTTGCAGCGCCTCCAAGCCTACTGTCCCCCTGGGGTGGTGGGGGATGATGGGGCACTGTTGCAGCCCAGCCCCGGTCAGGCGTTGGTCGTCACCACCGATGCCTTAGTCAACGGGGTCCACTTCAGCGCCGCCACAACTCCCCCCCATGCCGCTGGTTGGCGGGCCGCTGCGGCCAATCTCTCGGACTTAGCCGCCATGGGTGCCCTGCCCTTGGGGATGACCGTGGCCTTGGCCCTGCCGGGGGAGACGGCCCTGGATTGGGTTGAGGGCTTTTATCAGGGGCTGCGGGACTGTTGCCAGCGCTATGGGACGGCGATCGTGGGGGGAGATCTGTGCCGATCGCCCCAGTTGGTGGTGTCGATTACGGCTTTGGGTGAGGTGCCGCCGTCCTTGGCCTGGGTGCGATCGGGGGCGCAGGTGGGGGATGTGATTCTGGCAACGGGTCTCCATGGGGCTTCCCGTGCCGGTTTGGAATTGCTCTTAAATCCCCTGAATTCCCCCCCAAATCCCCCCTCAAATCTCCCCATCACCCTTCCCCACAATCCCGCAGCCAATCCCGCCACCAATCCCGCAGCCAATCCCGCCCCGGCCCTCCCGCCCCCCACCGCCGCGCAGCGATCGGCCTGGATTCACGCCCACCAATATCCCCAGCCCCGCCTTGGCTGGGTGCCCCTTTTGCGCCAAGTTCAGCAGGATCTCGCCCTCGATCGGCCCCTAGCCGCCATGGACAGCAGCGATGGGCTAGCGGATGCGGTGTTGCAACTGTGCCGAGCCAGCGGGGTCGGGGCGGAGTTATATCAGGAACAACTGCCCCAGCCACCGGGACTAGGCACTTGGCGGGGAGCAGCCCAAGCGCTGGAGTGGACCCTTTATGGGGGGGAGGATTTTGAGTTGGTGCTGTGTGTGCCGCCGCTGGTCTGGGACCGGTTACAGCACCTCGCCCCAGCAGCTCGCTTCGATCCTGCTCAGCCCGATCGACCCCAGCCCGATCGACCCCAGCCCGATCGAGACCCCGCCGATCGACCCCAACCCGATCGACCCCAACCCGATCGACCCCCGTCCAACCCAGACCCCGATCGCACCGCTGCCCCCCAGCCCCTCAGCCTCTATCCCCTGGGTCGCATCGTTGCCGCTTCTGCCGGGAAAAGCACCGTTACCCTCCACGATCGGCCCAATCTCCCCCCCACGGCCCACCTCAGCATCGATCGGGGCTTCCAGCATTTTTAATGTGATATGCGACTTTTCCGAATCCCCTCACCCTAAATCCCTCTCCCAAAGCGGGAGAGGGACTTTGAAAATTCTTGCTCCCCTTCGCCCGTCCTGGGAGAAGGGGCTGGGGGATGAGGGGCGAATTTGCGAAAGATGCACCCCTGGGCCATCGCATTCTTACAACGCTTTGCATCATCTTGTTGTCGGTATCACAGGGGGCTGGGCTAGACTGGCCTTAAAGTAAAGCAGTCCCAACTGGGGAAAAGTCGTCGTCAAAAAAGGTGGAATGTGGTGTCTTTGCCTGCCTCTGTGTCCCGTTGGTTTCCGATCGCCGAAATTGTGGTCCTGGTCTTGATGGTCCTGGGCTTGGTGCGCTTCTTGATCGCTGGAGAAGTGGCCTTTTTGGCCGTGATGCTGGTCTTAGCGTTGCTGCTGAACCCAGTGAACCGCCTCCAGAACGATCGCCGCAGTCTTCGCCGCGCCCTGGGTGAGCTACGACAACTGCGCTTGGATCTGACCGAAGAACTGGAAGCCCAGCGCCAACTCCTCCAACGCCAGTCTGCCGGGGGCTTTTCCCAACTGCAAAGCAGCCAAGACCTAGAACTGGCCATGGTGCAACTGCGGCTACAAAATGCCCGCCTTGACCAAAGCTTGGAGCAGGTGGTGAGCGCCTTAAACGATCTGCTGCCCCAACCCGTCGATCTGCCCGCCAAGGCTGGGGCTGAAGAGGCTGCGCTAGGGGCCGATCGATCGGCCCAATCAATCCCCCCCGTTTCCCCGACCATCCCCAGCACCTCCAGCACCCCCAGCACCCCCAACCTCACCCCCCCGCCCCTGTCCCCCCCCACAAAACCGATCGATCGGCCCCACGACGGCACCCTAGAGCCAAGTCTGCCCTCCTTCGCAACAAAACCAGCCTCGACGCAACCAGCCTCGACGCAACCAGCCCCCACATCCCACCCTGAAACCCCCTTCGATCTCTTTCCGGAGGCTTCCCCTGAACCCCCTGAGCAGCCTGCGGCTTTGGGGCCGATCGCAGGGCCAGCCGTCACAGGTCAAGAAATCGCGAATCAATCTGCCGACTTCCAAGCGGTCCCGATCGAAGACTTAGACAATGGCACCGAAGTTACCGACACCACAGCCCAGCCCCTAATTCCGCCAGATTCCCCCGCTGTAGACCAGA